>CAKUNB010000041.1 GCA_934668285.1 uncultured Oscillospiraceae bacterium
ATCGTGCGTTCGCACGATGCGCGTGTGCGCAGCACACGGGATTCTTGATTAAATTTTTAATCAAGAATCAGTATCAGAGAGGGGGCCAAGGCGCTGCGGCGTGGGGTTGGGGCAATAAAAAATCGAGGTCAGGCAAAGCCCTGACCTCGATGGTTTATTTTCCGGTGATTTCTCCGGCTTTTTTCAGGGAGAATTTGGTGACGGCAGGGCCGATCAGCTCGTAGATCAGCGTGCCGCAGAGAATGACGGCGCGAATCTGCGGGGCGTGCTCGGGGACGACCTGACCGGCGGCCAGCGACAGACCGATGGCAACGCCCGCCTGCGGCATCAGGCACGGGCCGAGGAACTTGCGCACGGCGGCCTCGCATTTGCACATTGCGCCGCCGAGGGCCGCGCCGAAGTACTTGCCCACGACGCGCAGGACGATGTAGATCACGCCGATCAGGCCGACAGTGGGCAGGACGCTCAGCTTGAGGTCTGCGCCCGAGGCGACGAAGAACAGCATGAAGATCGGCGGCGTCACGCCGTCGCAGAGATCCATGATCGAGTCGACGTCGCCGGAAAAGTTTGCTACGACCGCGCCCATGGCCATGCACAGCAGCAGGTCCGACAGACCCAACCACTGAGAAATGCCGAGGCCGAGGAAGATAAAGCCGACGATCAGCGACAGGCGGTTGCCGGCCTTCTTGAAAAAGCGCAGCGGCAGCAGGAACACGAAGCCCAGCGCCGCGCCGACGACCAGCGCGCCGCCGATCTCCTTCAGCGGCGACAGCAGCGACGCGCCGAGGGAGGCAGCGCCGTTTGACAGTGCCTGTGCGATGGCGACGGACAGCGAAAACAGGATCAGCGCTGTGGCATCGTCGATCGCAACGACGGACAGCAGCGTCTCCGTGACCGGCCCCTTGGCGCGGTACTGCTTGATGACCATGATCGTCGCGGCGGGCGCGGTGGCGGCGGCAATCGCGCCGAGCACCAGCGAGAACGAAACGTTCTGCCCCGAAAGAATCAGCCCCAGCACGACGAACACGACCGCAAACAGCGACTCCATGCACGCAATCACGATCGGCGCAACGCCGACGCGCTTGAAGTACGTGATCTTGAACTCGTTGCCGATGGAAAAGGCGATAAAGCCGAGCGCGACGGTGGAGATGATATTGATCGTATCCAGAAAATCCGCCGACAGCAGGCCGAACACGCTGGGGCCGATCAGCAGGCCCGCGACCAGATAGCCCGTGACGTTCGGCAGGCGGATATGCTTTGCCATGCGGCCGCAAAACATGCCCGCAAAAATCATGATCGCAAGATCAGTCAGGGTATTGAGCATCATTTGTTCTTTGCCAGTCCTTCCACGTAGTCAATCGGCAGGGTAAAGAGAATGCCGGTGTCGGGGCGGTCCAGCCCGCCGGTGACCTCGTTGACGATCCGGCTGACCTCGGCGACCTTTTCCTCCGAGATGACCATGAAGATGGTCTTGTTTTCCTTGTGCGCCGGATTCATCAGCAGCCGCAGCGAGCCGAGAAAGCGCAGCTCGTCGTGCGCCTCCAGCTCCTGCGCCATGCCCTTGCTGTCGAGGATGGTCGCGCCGGGGATGTTGTTTTTGCCCAGCTTGGTCAGAAGCCGGTCGAGGCACTCGACCTTGTTGAGAACGATAATCAGTAACCGCATCAGAAATACCTCCCGTTTCTTTTTTCGGCTGCTATCTTACCACCGTTTCGGGCAAAAAACAATAGAAAAAATGACGGAATTACAGAAAAATTGCCGTAATTTTACAGCAGTGCGGCGATGGTCCTTTCGGTCAGGGCGGTGACGGCGGGGAAGTCGACGAAGGGGCGACAGAGCTGCTCGATGCGGTCGTGGTGGCGCTTGGCCTCGCGCAGGTGGCGCACGGCTTCCAGAAGCAGCGCCGAAACCGTCTCGGTGCAGAAGCGCAGGTCACGCCGCACCCGCGGCGGCAGCGTCGAGTCCAGATCGATGCGGCAGAAGCACGGGCCGTCGTAGGGGAAGTCTGCGTTCTCCGTGACAAAGGCGGTCTTTGCCGTCGGGATCAGCAGGTGCGACGGCTGTCCCTTCGGCAGCAGCGGGCTGTAGCAGACATAGCACTCGTGGCCGAGCGCGGCGGCCTTCTGCTGCAGCAGCTCCAGGGCGGCGGGCGCCAGCCCGTAGCTGTCGCGCAGCACGTAGACCCGCGCGCAGAGCGCAGCCGGCGTCTCCCCGCAGATCCAAAGCCCGCGCGGCGTGACGCAGGACAAAAACCGCCGCCGCAGCACCGGCGTATCGCCCACCGGCCGCAGCGCCGACAGCGCCAGACACTCCGCAATCGCCGCGACCTCCTCGCGGCACGACGGTTGATCGGCCTGCTGCCGGGCACAGTCGAGCAGCCGGTCAGCGGCGGCCAGACAGGCGGTCACCGGCACATAGCAGGCCCTATTTTCCCGCTGCGCCGCGAGAATTCTCTCCTCGTTCGGCCGCATGGCGGCGCTGTCGTAGAATTCGCCGAAATTCAGGTAGTTCATGCTCCCGCCGCACAGGCGCGGCTCCAACACATGCGGCGACGTTCCGTCGGCAAAGCCGACCGACAGCGACGGCAGCACGACGCCGTCGAGCGAATCCGGATCGGACGAGCACAGCAGATACTGCACATCAAGCCCCTTTTCCTCCGCCGCCCGCCCGATGGCGCGCATGAAGGTCGATTTGCCGCAGCCGGAGCCGCCCTTGATGATCGTCAGCGTTTTCAGCTCGCCGAGCAGCGAGTCGGCGTGCGACACAAAGCCCTCCGGCGCACAGGCTCCAAAAAAGAAAACGGATCTCATGAAAAATCCCTCCCATATGATGTATGCGCGGCGCGGCGAAAGTGTACGTCCGCGCAGAATCCGGCACAGATTTCCCCTGTGTCGAATACATTGGAAAAGGCAAAGGAGGGAACGAGATGGAACTCACACTGGACCGGCTGCGCGAGGGCGCGTGCGGCACGGTCAGCGCCCTGCACATGGGCGGGCCGCTGCGGCGGCGGCTGATGGACTTCGGCCTGATCGAGGGAACGCCCGTCCGCTGCGTCCGGAAAAGTCCGGCGGGCAGTCCGGTGCTGTACAGCGTGCGCGGAACGATGCTGGCACTGCGCACCTGCGACAGCCGCCGCATTGCCATCACGCCATGCGGATAGTCGCCCTTGCGGGCAACCCCAACGTCGGGAAAAGCACGCTGTTCAACGCCCTGACCGGAAAAAACCAGCACACCGGCAACTGGCCGGGCAAAACCGTCGAGCTGGCGCAGGGACAGCGGGAATATAAGGGGAGGGTGTACCGCTTCGCCGATCTGCCGGGCACCTATTCGCTCATCAGCCGCTCGCCGGAGGAGCGCGTGGCCGAGGAGTTTCTGACCGACGGCGGCGCGGACTGCACCATTGCCGTGTGCGACGCGACGTGTCTGGAGCGGAGCCTGATTCTGGCGCTGCAGGTGCGGGCGCTGTGCCCGCAGATGGTGCTGTGCGTCAATCTGCTCGACGAGGCGGCGCGGGCGGGCATACAGATTGAGCTTTCCGCGCTGGAACGGGCCTTTCACGCGCCGGTCGTCGGCACGAGCATTCAGGATCCGACCACGCCGGAGCGGCTTTTGGAGGCGGTGCGTTCGGTCTGCGAGGGCTTTGCGCCGCAGCAGGAGCCGTCCGACCGGCGCGCGCTGCACGGGGACAATGCGGCTGCCTCGGACGCAATTGCCCGCGACTACGTGCGTAGGGCACAGGCGCTGGCCGGGCAGTGCGTGCGGCGGCAGGCGCGCAGCCGCCCCGACCTGACCGAGCGGCTTGACCGCATTTTTCTGCATAAGATCAGCGGCTATGCCGCGCTGCTGCTGCTCCTGCTCGCGGTATTCTGGCTGACGATCGAGGCGGCAAATGTGCCGTCGATGCTTTTACAGGCGGGCTTTGACCGGCTTGGGCTGCTGCTGGCGCGGCTGTGCGCGGGACTTCCGCCGTGGCTGTGCGGGGCGCTGCTCGACGGCATCTATGCCACGGCGGCGCGGGTGATCGCCGTGATGCTCCCACCGATGGCGATTTTCTTCCCGCTCTTTACGCTGCTGGAGGACTTCGGCTATCTGCCGCGCGTGGCGTTTTTGCTCGACGAGGGCTTCCGGCGCTCGGGCGCGTGCGGCAAGCAGGCGCTGACGATGTGCATGGGCTTCGGCTGCAACGCGGCGGGCGTGACCGGCTGCCGCATCATCGACCAGCCGCGCGAGCGGTGGATGGCGATCGTCACCAACGCGCTGGTGCCGTGCAACGGGCGCTTTCCGGCGCTGATTTTTCTGATTTCGCTGAGCTTTTCCGGCGGCTCGGCGCTGGCCGGGGCGGGGATTCTGACGCTGTGCGTGATGCTCAGCGTGGGGATGACGCTGCTGTCGAACCGGCTGCTGCACCGGACGGCGCTGCGCGGCACGCCGTCGGCCTTCGTGCTGGAAATGCCGCCCTATCGCCGCCCGCGCGTCTGGCAGGTGCTGGTACGCTCGCTCCGCGACCGGACGCTGCGCATTCTGGCCCGCGCAGTGCTGGTCGCCGCGCCCGCGGGGCTGCTGATCTGGGTGCTGGCCAACTGTCGGGCGGGCGGGATGCCGCTGCTGGCAGTGGTGGCCGGATGGCTCGACGTACCGGCGGCGCTGCTGGGGCTGAACGGCGCGGTGCTGCTGGCCTTTGTTTTGGGCAGTCCCGCCAATGAGCTGGTGCTGCCGGTGCTGGTGATGACGCTGACCGCAGCGGGCACGCTTACGGACAGCAGCAGCGCGGCAATGGCGGCGCTGTTACAGGCGAGCGGCTGGACGTGGCAGCTGTCGCTGAGCACGCTGGTGTTCTTCCTGTTCCACTGGCCGTGCACGACCACGCTCCTGACGGTCTACCGCGAAACCCACAGCCGCCGCTGGACGCTTGCCGCCCTCCTGCTGCCGACAGGACTCGGCTGTCTCCTGTGCGCAGGATTGCACCTGATTTTGCCTGCATGAGAAATGCGTAGGGGCCGATGCCTATAGCGCAGAAGTTTCCGACGAAGGAGCCTTACGGATGCGGCATGCCCCTTGCGGGTGCATCGGCCCGTGCAGGCAGTGTCGATTTAATTCATAATTCATAATGCATGCATAATTGTGGTGTGCCTTCGGCACGGATTTAAAAATCCGCTGCGGCGGGAAGGGCGCTCGATGAGCGCCCCTACGGCGTGTAACGGTGCCCTTGGGTGCGAGATGGGTTCTGTTCCCTGCTCTGTGCTTGACAGGGCGGGGAATTTTTGCTACAATGTTTCATACAAATATGAAAAGTATGATTTTTGGAGGTGGAGCGCATGGCCGGAGGCGGGAAGCATCTGCTCGGCAGGCAGCGCGGCCGCCATATCTTCGGAACGGCGCGGGTCGGCGAGCGCGGCCAGATCGTCATCCCCAAGGAGGCGCGGCAGGTGTTCGGCATTTCGCCGGGGGACACGCTGCTGATTCTGGGCGATGAGGAGAACGGCATCCTCGTGACCAAGCCCGACGTTCTGAACGACGTGGCGCGGAAAATCTTTGAAACGATGGACAAAGGAGAGGAAAAATGAAACAGATGTATGCGCAGCTCGGCGTTTCGCCGGCTGTTTATGACTACGGTGAGCGGGTTTTGGAGCAGCTGCGGGAGCGCTTTGCCGCCGTGGACGCCGTGGCGGAGAACAATCAGGCCAAGGTACTGCACGCGATGCAGAAAAACCGCGTCAACGCGGGCTGCTTTGCCGCGACGACCGGCTACGGCTACGACGATATGGGCCGCGATAATTTAGAGCGCGTCTATGCCGACACATTCCACACCGAGGCGGCGCTTGTCCGGCCGCAGATCACCTGCGGCACGCACGCGCTGACCGTCGCGCTGTCGGCCAATCTTCTGCCGGGCGACGAGCTGCTTTCGCCCGTCGGCGCGCCGTATGATACGCTGGAGGAGGTCATCGGCATCCGCCCCTCGCGCTGCTCGTTGAAGGAGTACGGCGTGACCTACCGGCAGGCCGAGCTGACGGCGGAGGGCGGCTTTGACTTCGACGCCATCCGCGCCGCGGTGAACGAAAAAACCAAGCTCGCGACCATCCAGCGCAGCAAGGGCTACGCCACCCGCCCGACGTTCTCCGTCGCGCAGATCGGCGAGCTGATCGCCTTTTTGAAATCCATCAAGCCCGATATCATCTGCATGGTCGATAACTGCTACGGCGAGTTCGTCGAAACCGTCGAGCCGAGCGACGTGGGCGCGGATATGATCGTCGGCAGCCTGATCAAGAACCCCGGCGGCGGCCTTGCGCCCATCGGCGGGTACATCTGCGGGCGGCGCGACTTGGTCGAGCGCTGCGCCTACCGCCTCTCCGCGCCCGGGCTCGGGCAGGAGGTCGGCGCGAATCTCGGCCTGATGCCCGCGTTCTATCAGGGCTTCTTCCTCGCCCCCACGGTCGTCGCCTCGGCGCTCAAGGGCGCGATTTTTGCGGCGAATCTCTATGAACGGCTGGGCTTCCGCGTCGTGCCGAACTCGACCGAGAGCCGCCACGATATCATTCAGGCCGTGGAGCTGGGCAGCCGCGAGGGAATGATCGCCTTCTGCAAGGGCATTCAGTCCGCCGCGCCGGTGGACAGCTACGCCGACCCGCTGCCGTGGGCGATGCCCGGCTATGAGGACGAGGTCATTATGGCGGCGGGCGCGTTCGTGCAGGGCAGCTCCATCGAGCTTTCCGCCGACGGCCCCATCCGCCCGCCCTATGCGGTGTATTTTCAGGGCGGCCTGACGTGGTACCACGCCAAGCTCGGCATTGAGCTGTCGCTGCAAAAAATGCTGGAGGCCGGACTGACCGCGCTTCCGCAGGAGGAGAAAAACGTATGAATTGGTTCTGGTTTGCTTTAATTACACTGCTGTTCTGGAGCGGCTCCGATCTTTTCTCGAAGATCGGCTGCTGCGGAGAGAAGGACAAGACCGCGCATCTGAAAATGGTCGTCGCCGTCGGCGTGGTCATGGGTCTGCACGCGGCGTACATGATCTTCTTCCACGGCGTGACGATCAATTTCCGGATCATCTGGACGTATCTGCCCGTTTCGCTGCTGTACATCGTGTCGATGGCGCTGGGCTACATCGGCCTGCGCTACATCGAGCTTTCCATCAGCTCGCCGATCTGCAATTCCTCCGGCGCGCTGGTTGCCGTGCTGAGCATTCTGACGGGCGGTCTTGCGGCGCTGGACGGCGCGGATCCGCTGCCGGTGCTCGGCGCGGTGGCGTTGGTCTGCATCGGCGTGGTCGGCCTCGGTATCGTTGAGGCGCGGGAGGACGACGAGCTTCGCGCCCGCCGTCAGGAGCACGCTAACCGCAAATACGCCAAGAGCTGGCTTGCCATCTGCCTGCCGATCGCCTACTGCCTGCTCGACGCGGCGGGGACGTTTGCCGATTCCCTCGTGCTGGAGACGCTCAACGAGGACTCGGCGAATGTAGCCTATGAGCTGACATTCTTAGTCGCCGGACTGTGCTGCCTTGCGTACCTGCTGATCCGGCGCGAGAAATTCACCTTCAAGGCTGAGCTGCCGAAGTACATCGGCGCGGCCTGCGAAACCGTCGGTCAGCTCTTTTACATCTACGCGCTGGCCGACAAGGATCACGTGATGTTCTCCGCACCGATTATCTCGGCCTACTGCGTGCTGTCGGCGGTCTGGGGACGGCTGTTCCTGCGCGAGAAGCTGTCGTGGAAGCACTATGCCATGATCGCACTGGTCGTCGTCGGCATCGTCATCCTCGGCGTTTACGATATTTAGGGAACCTCTGAATAAATCGGCTGCGGCGCTCAGCGGGTCTTTTGCCCCAACTTATTGGTTTGAAAATCTTGAAATACACAAAGTATTCCTGCAATTTCCAAACCTCAATTTGGAACAAAATCCCTCGCTGACCGCTCTTGCGATTTAATCAGAGCTTCCCTAGCGCAGGATCGATAGACGCATGTAGGGGCGCTCGATGAGCGCCCCTACGGCGTGTAACGGAGCTTTCACCATTCATTTATGCTTTGCAAAAAAACGGGAGTGCCAGCGCGGCGCGATGAGGGCATCGCGCCCTACGCAAGGAACGACCTTGGACGCAAAAAACGTCCCCTTATGCGTAGGATCCGATGCCTACATCGGCCCCTGCGGGCGTTATTGACCGTGATTGCTTTTTGACAAAAACAGCGCCGCCAATCCTTGCGGGTTGGCGGCGCTGCGGTGTTTGGGGTTATTCCGCGGGCTGCTCGGTGGGGGCGGGGGACTGCGTCTTGCTTGTCAGCAGGGCGCTCATGTCGAACATCGGGAGCGTCGTGTCGCCGGTCATGAAGGTCGGCAGTGCACCGTTCCAGCTCTCGGCGTAGGTGTAGGCGATCAGCGCGTCGGTCAGCGATTCGGCGATCTTGCGGTTCGCCTCGGCCTCGGCCTCGGCGCGGGTCAGCAGCTCGTAGGCGTCGGCGTCCGCTTCGACCTTCTTGATCTCGGCGGCGGCGTCGGCTTCGATGACACGCTGCTCGGCCTCGGTCTGGGCGCGAAGCTTGTTCTGCTCGGCGACCTGCTTGGCCTCGACCGCGTCGGTAAAGGCATCGGTGAAGTCCATGTTCTCAATGGACGTGCCGACCAGCTCGATGTTGTACAGCTTCAGCTTTTCCTCCAGCACCTGCTCAATTTCGGCGGCCATCAGACTGCGGCTGGAAACGAGCGCCTCGGCGCTGTACTTCGCGGTGACGATCTTGACGGATTCGGTGATGCACGGGGCGATGACGGTGTCGAAATAGCCGGTGCCGATGGTCTTGTAAATCGTCATGGCATCCTGCTTGCTGATCTGGTAGTTGACCGTGTAGATCATGCTGACCTCCTGAATGTCGGACGAGAAGCAGGACAGCTCCTGCGTGTTTTTCTGCACGCGGTTGTCCATCTTGACGACCTCCTGCCACGGCAGTTTAAAGTGCATGCCGGCCTCGAGCGTGTAGTTCTCCACGCTGCCGAAGGTGGTCACAACGCCGGTGTGGCCGGTCGGGACGGAAACGTAGCACGACAGCGCGATGACGCCGACGCCCAGAAGTGCGAGCAGCTGCTTTTTGTTCGGCTTCCAGCGGACGCCGTCGCCGCGTACAAAGCCCATCGCGATGAACAGCGCGGCGGTGATGATCAGGCCCAATGTAAAAATAACCATATTTTTCTCCTTTTTTGTCGTATGTGTGGCGCAGCGGGAATTCGCTGCTGATGTCCTGATTATACGCTGCGCGGCCGGAAAAATAAAGCACTGCCGCGGCGAAATAGGCGGGGCTATTTCCGCTGCTTCAGCGGGAATTTTCCGCCTTCCGCATGCGGTACGCCGCCGCGTCGATCCTGCCGTCGGCCAGCATCTTCTCCGCCCAAAGCTGTAGGCCCTCGACCGTTACGGAGATGCGCTCGAGCTGCTGCTGAATGGCGATAAAGTCGTCCAGCTCCGGCATGTCGATTTTCCCGTCGGCGGTGATCTCGATCAGCCGCTCCTTTTGCCGCTCAACCGCGTTCAGCGAGGCCAGCATTTCCAGAATAATCGCCGAAAGCTCCCGCCGCTTGATCTCCGGCACATATTCGCGCCCGATGGGGCAGTGGTTGGAGCAGTAATAGTTGCACAGCGACGGCCGCCGGTAGCCCTCTGCCATGGCCAGCACCTCGTCCGGATGCGGCAGGGAGCGCTCCGTCTCGATTTTTTCGATGCGCTCGGGTGTGATCGATTGCAGCAGCTCGCTCGCCCGCTCCCGCGACAGGCCCAGCTCCTCCCGCGCAAGCTGATAGCGCGTTTTGTTTTCTCTCGTCGATACTCTGCCCATCTCCAGCCCTCTCATCCGCGTGATTCTAATCCCATTTTACCGTATTTTCAACGAGAAATCCACCATGTTATACGTCTTTTCGACAAGGAGAGAAGCCCAGCTCCGCTTGACAGACCGCCGGATCAATGATAAAATAACACCGCACGCAAGGGCACCCAAACCGCGGCAGATGCTCACGCTGCTTATATATGCGGGTATGGCGGAATTGGCAGACGTGCAGGATTTAGGTTCCTGTGCCGCAAGGCGTGTGGGTTCGACCCCCACTACCCGTACCATAAAAAGAGGAAGAAAAAGATATCTTCACAAAAAAGCCCCGACTTTCTCGGGGCAAAGGCTGTTTTTTCGGACCGCATATTTTTTGTAGATGCAAAACTGCTGTTTTCTCGTTGTCAGGAGATTTGAACTCTTACCAAACCCAATATTACGATCTTTCAGCAGATGTGAACCAAGATCCATCTGCTTTTTATTCTCTAAAACAATTGAATTACCACGACATACCCAACTCCGGCTTTTGAAAAAAGTCGGGGCTTTTTATTTCTCAGTGCAAGGAGGACAAAACTATGAAACCATCTATAGTCGAAAACGATTACTTTTATCAAAGCAGAAAAACACATTCGATGGCCTTGGCTCGACACTGCGCGATTTCATTAATCCGCTGTAATTACACCTGTCATAATACTTTGCGGGGGCAGGGTCAGGGGAGCGCAGGCGTTTTGCATTCGCAGGTACAGGGCGAGAGGCTGTGTGGTGCGGTTGAGGAGGACGACGGCAATTTGCCCGCCGATTCGGAAGGCAGTGGCTTCGATGGCCTCGGTGTATCGGCTGAGACCGATGCGCACGGCGCCGGGGGTGAGGAAGTGGCTGAAATGCCAGAGGTAGGCTTGCAGCTCCTGTTCCGCCAGTTCGCCGCTGCTTGCGTCAAAAAGGAACGGCGCGTCGCAGAAATTACCGACGTGATTTGGCCCGCCCTGTTCGTTCAGCACCAGATTCCAGTCCAAAAATGTGGACATTCCGGCGTTGAGGTCGCCGATGATGTCGTGCGCATATTTTTGCGCGTTTTTCAGGTGCTCTGCGGCGCTGTATTTGCTGAATTCAATGCAGGCCTCAGATAGCAGGAGCTTTTTGCCGGGGAAGCGCTCGCGGATCATTTGCAGCGCCTCGAAGTGGTCGCCGCTGTACCAGTGAAACGCAAGACCGGCAATCATGGGGTTGGTTTCCTCGTCAATGATCGTTTCGGCCCATTCTAGTGCGCGCTCCTTGTTGTGGTCCCAAATGTAGATTTGGATGTTTTCCATGCCATGGGCGACGAGAGAAGGCCATACGAAGTTCCGCAGGAATTCCTTTTCCTCCTGCGCCGTGTAGATGCAGGAATCCCACGTCTGCACTGCTTTCGGCTCGTTTTGCAGTGTCAGCATGGTGACGCGGAAGCCGCGCTTGCGGAATTCGTCGATGTAACGGCAGAGATACTCCGCCCAGCGCTTCCGGTAGCAGTGCTTCAGCTTGCCGCCGTGGTCGCGCTCGCCGTTTGTTTTCATATAGGCAGGGGGACTCCACGGTGAGAGCATGATCTCAAGCTTGCTGCCGTAGACCCGCTCCGCGTCCGTCAGCATCGGCAGAATGTATTGCTCCATGCGCGCGAAAGAAAAGTACGGCATGAGATATACGAGATACACAGGCTTGGCTCAGGTAACAAACTGGGTGAAGCTTAAATTTGCTGCC
>CAKUNB010000042.1 GCA_934668285.1 uncultured Oscillospiraceae bacterium
GAGCTATAACGCCAACATGCGTTCGCTGGTGGTGGACAAGCTCAGCGGCTGCGAGATGGTTGCCTTCAATCGCGTACCCGCCGGCCGCGACATCATGCCGCTGCATAAGCTTGCCCGCGCGCTCAACCGCCGCGTCGGAATTCTATACGAATACACCGACGGCAGGACGGAGTTTGACGAAATCGAGGATCCCCTCCCCTTCGACATCAACGCGCCGCTCATCACCGTTGCGGATGAGGATTACGCGCTCTGGTTCCGCGATATCCACGACGAGCCGAAGAAGTACGACGGCAAGACCGTCCGCTTCAAGGCGCAGGTGGCGCGGCTCAAGAAGGAGCGCGAGGGCTTCTTCGCCGCGGGCCGTTTCGTAATGACCTGCTGCGTCGAGGACATTCAGTTCATGGCGCTGCCCTGCAAATACGCGGCCGCCGCGTCGCTCCATGCCCGCGACTGGGTCATGGTCGAGGCGCAGATCGAAGTTCGTTACCATAGCCTCTACCGCGGAATCGGGCCGGTGCTGAAGGCCGTCTCCGTCACCCCCGCCGACGCTCCGGAGCAGGACGTGGCAACCTTCTGAATATCACAATCGCGGCGTTTCCAACCGGAAGCGCCGCGATTTCATACGCTGTTGAAGACCCTCAGGTATGTCATTGCGAGGAGCGAAGCGACGTGGCAATCTCGCAGAATTGTTTTGATTTTTTAGAAGATTCCGGCGAATTCGAAACTGCCTGCACAAGATTGCCACGTTGGGCTGCGCCCTCCTCGCAATGACAGGAGGGTAAGCTCTTTAATACACGCAGTTGCGGCGCTCCCATTTGGAAGTGCCGCGATTTGTTTATTCCTCTGCCCAGCCTCTGGCGTAGCTTACCGCGCGTTTCCAGCCGCGCAGCCGAGCTTCGCGCTTTTCTGCGTCAATAGAGGGCGTAAAGACCTTTTCGCAGACCCAGCAGCGGACGATATCGTCCGTGCTGCTCCAGAAGCCGCTGCCTAAGCCCGCCAGATAGGCCGCGCCCATTGCCGTCGATTCCAGACAGGTCGGGCGCATGACCGGCGCGCCAATGATGTCGGCCTGCGTCTGCATCAGGTAGCCGTTCGCACTGGCTCCGCCGTCGACCTTCAAGGTCGAGACCGGAATGCCCGCGTCGGCCCGCATCGCCTCCAGCACATCCTGCACCTGATAGGTGATCGAATCCAGCGTTGCGCGGATGAGATGATATTTATTGCACCCGCGCGTCAGGCCGACAACCGTTCCACGCGCGTACTGATCCCAATACGGCGCGCCGAGGCCGGTAAAGGCAGGAACCACATAGCAGCCGTTGGTATCGCGAACCTTCTGCGCCATGTATTCCGAGTCCGCTGCCGATTCAATCAGCTTCATCTCGTCGCGCAGCCACTGCACCGCAGCGCCCGCAACAAAAATCGAGCCTTCCAGTGCATAATTGACCGCGCCGTTTGCGCCCCACGCGATGGTGGTCACCAGACCGTGGTTGGAAAATACAGGCGCAGCGCCGGTGTTCATCAGCAGGAAGCAGCCGGTGCCGTAGGTGTTCTTCGCCTCGCCGGGACGGAAGCAGGTCTGGCCGAACAGCGCCGCCTGCTGGTCGCCCGCCGCGCCGCAGATCGGAATTTCGCCGCCCAGCAGCGTCGCCTCGGTCTTTCCGACAAAGCCGCTCGAGGGCACAACCGCCGGAAGCATCCCGCATGGAATGTCGAACAGGCGCAGAATCTCCTCGTCCCATTGCAGCGTCCGGATATTGAACAGCATGGTACGCGAGGCGTTGGAATAATCCGTTACGTGTACTTCCCCGCCTGTCAGCTTCCAGATGAGCCAGCTGTCCACCGTGCCGAACAGTAGCTCTCCCCGCTCGGCGCGCTGCCGCGCCTGCGGCACATGGTCTAAAATCCACCGCAGCTTGGTTGCGGAGAAATAAGCGTCGATCACGAGGCCGGTGCGCTCCCGAAAGAAGTCCGTATACTCCTCCCGCAGCCGGTCGCAGGCCGCGCTGGTGCGGCGGCACTGCCAGACGATTGCCGGATAGACCGGCTCGCCGGTCTCCTTATCCCAGACGATCGTCGTCTCGCGCTGGTTCGCAATGCCGATTGCGGCGATGTCTCCGGCCGTCGCGCCGATTTTCTGCATCGCCTCGACAGCGACGCCGAGCTGCGCCGCCCATAGTTCGTTGGCATTCTGCTCCACCCAGCCGGGCTTGGGAAAATACTGCGGAAATTCGCGCTGCGCCATGCTGCAAATGCGTCCATCTGCTCCGACCAGGCAGCAGCGGCAAGAGGTTGTACCGGCATCAAGCGCCATAATGTATCGTTTCATTGTCATCCGCCCCTTTCTTCCTCCGCAAACGGCAGCTCGCGCAGGACGACCTCGCGGATAAAGCGGAACATCTCGTCCTCGCCCTGGTCGCGGAGAATCGTCAGCACATGCTGCAGCTCGCGCCGCGTCTGCGGGTGCATCATCGAGGTATCGCGCGACTCGGTGGATTTCAGGAAGTAATTCAGCGGGTCTGCCTGTGTATAATTCTTCCCGTTATAGGTCTTGCAGGCCGCCATACGGTCCATGACCATCTCCACAAAGTACTTTCGCGGCATCGGGACGGATTCATACCGCTTCGTCTTGATGTTCAGATCCGTCCAGTATTCGTAATGGTGCTTGTTGCGCCCCTTATGGTGCATCCACGCGAGGGAGTAGCCATTCAGCTCGCGTTCGCGGGAATTGGGGCTGCGCGTCCCCTGATAGTACTTTGCACCGGTGTGAAATTCCGCCCACGAGTATTTCGACAGGTCGTGCGTCAGCCCCTGCCAGTACAGCCCGACGCGGAAGCAATGCTTCCGAACCAGATGCCGGTGATGCGTAATGGTGCAAAAATGCTTCCATGCATTCATCCTATGTAGCTTCCCTTCTGCGCCCCGCGGCTTACTCCGCGAGCGCCTTCTCTAATTTTTGTAGCGCCTTTTTCTCGATCCGGCTGACATAGCTCCGGCTGATGCCGCACAGCACTGCGATCTCGCGCTGCGCCAGCGGCTCGCGGTTGCCGAGGCCGTAGCGCAGGATGATCACCTCGCGCTCGCGCGGCTCGAGGCAGGTTTCCAGCTTCTCATACAGGTGGGCGTAGCTCTCTTTGTCTGACATCTGCTCGAACAGATCCTCGTCCGAGCACACCACATCCATCAGCGACAGCGCCGTCCCATCCTTGCCGGTCTCGATCAGCTCCGAAAGCGAAACATCGGCGGCGCTCTTCCGCTGCCCGCGAAAGTACATGAGAATTTCATTCTCGATACACCGCGCTGCATAGGTTGCAAGCCGGGCGCCTTTGGTGGGGTTGTAGGTTGAGATTCCCTTGATCAGGCCGATCGTGCCGATGGAGATCAGATCCTCCTGATCGGCTGTCTGCGTGTAGTATTTCTTCATGATATGAGCGACCAGACGCAGATTGCGCTCGATCAGCACATTTCTCGCGTCCAGATCTCCCTCGGCGGCCAGTGCGAGATACTGTCGCTCCTCCTTTGCGCTCAGGGGCTTTGGGAAGGAGCCACTGCCGTTGGACAGCCGAAGGGAATAAAGTATGCTGCTCAGCACAAGCCATACAGCCGCGCCTAACATCAGACCACCTCCGGTCTACCTTATGACGCGCCTGCAAGTCCAAATGCAAACAAAATTCGCCGCACACATGCCCATTATAACGGATAGACGCCGTTTTGAAAAGATGCCGCCGAAAAAAATGTCTCCCCCAACCGGTTGGTTGAGGGAGACGCAGCTTGTCAAAAAAGTCCTTGCGGACTTTTCCGACAAGCTGCCTTCAAAATTGCAAAATAGAAATAGGTAATATTATTTTGCAATCTTGCCCGCTGCGGCGGGGTTATTGAACGTGAAAGGAAACCCTGACGGTTCCCTTTCACACTTTTCCTCCCTCCGAAGCTTTTCGCTGGGTGGTTTTTTGACAGTCTGTGTCTCCCCCAACCGGTTGGTTGGGGGAGACTCCCATTATTGCCTTGCTGTTAGTTTAAGGTGTACAGACGCCAGAGGAAGGTCACGCTTTCCGCTCTGGTGCAGGGAAGCTCCGGACTGTACTTCCCGTGGCCGGTGCCGAGTGCTACGCCGCTGTCTGCGGCCCACTTGACCGCATCAGCATAGTAGGCATCGGCAGGCACGTCGCTGAACGGCATCTCGCCCTCGGCGGCAACGCCCTTTGCCTGACGGCACAGGAAGGTGATGCACTGTGCGCGGGTGCAGAAGTCGTCCGGACTGAAGGTCGTTTCGCTCGTGCCAATGGTAATGCCCTGCTCCATCGCCCACGCGACGGCCTTGGCATAGTAAGCGTCGGCAGGCACGTCGGCAAAGCTCGTCAGCGCCGTCGGCTCCGGCTTACCGGCTGCGCGCCAGAGGAAGGTCACGAGCTGTGCACGGGTGCAGCGGCCATTCGGCACGAACAGCTCGGGCGTCATGCCGTTGGTGACCTCGGCCAGCACGGCCCAGCGCACCGCCTCGTAGTAATAGTCGGACTGTAACACGTCACGGAAGAAATTGTCCGGCACGGTCTTTTCGAAGGTCGCACGAAGCGTAACGGCTCCGGCGGGCATGGTGAAGGTGTACGTGCCGTTTCCGATGTCCGTCAGCGGCAGGGCGCTGCCCGCCGCATCCACGGCCTCAACCGAGACGAAGCGGTAGCCCTCGTCGGCCAGGGCGATCACGGTCACAACCGTGCCCTCAATCGCCGACGCGGCGGAGGCGGCCAATATGCCGTTCGCGGTTTCGGCCAGCGTGATGGCATAGAGGGGCCGGTCGGTGACGGTCAGCTTGCCGTTCACGTAGGAGATAACGTAGTTGCTACCCGCGTCGGCGTTTTCAGCGCAGATCAGCGCCTCGCCTACCGTCGAGGTGTCAGGCTCGGCAGGTTCATAACGCAGCGTGGGCGCAGTCGTGAGCACATCCTCGCCGATCAGGCCGGTAACGGTGTAGTCCTTGCCGCTTTCCGGCGCGGAGAGATCGGGTGCGGCCTCGCCGACGTAGATGAGCTTATCGGCTGCGGTGACCGTCACTTCTGCCGGACGGATGGTGAAAGTGTAGGAAAGGTCCGTCGTGTCCGTACCGCCCGCCCAAGCGGTGTTGTCCTTGTCATTCAGGGCGACGGTGACGGTGTAGGTTCCGGCGTTAGCCTGTGCGCTGCCGGTGACGGTGTAATCGTCGTTCGCAGCGACGGCGTAGGTCTGTTCCGCGCCGTTGTAGGTAAATCCGGTCTCGTCCGCCTTCGGAATCTCGACGGGCTTCGGGGCAATCGTTACGGTCAGGCTCTGCTCGGCGACATCCTCGTGGTTCTTGTCGCCGACGACGCGGTAGAATACCACGTAGCTTCCGGCTGCGGTGGCTTCCGGAATTTCCGTGCTGTATTCGCTGCCGTCGAGCTTGTATTCCAATGTGCCGGTCGCGGTCTCGCCCGCGTTGACGAGCGTCTGGCTTTCGCCGTTATAGGTCAGCTCCGCAGACGTCGGCGCGGTGAGGCTGCCCTCGGCCTTGTTGATCGTGAGCGTCGCGGCCATGGGCGCGAGCTGGGTGTAGCCCGGCTGCATCGTGAACGTCGCAGTGACGGTGTACGTGCCGACGTCGGTCGGCGCAGTCTCGCTCGCGGCGTAGTCCGCGCCGGCGTATTCATACCGCACGGAGGCGACGCCCGCAATGCCCTCGGGGAGCGTGTGCGGAATCGGCTCGCCGGTATAGACGGCGATCTTATCCTTAAATTCGACATTCTCCGGCGTCAGCTCGCGGAGCGTGACGGTAACCTTCGCAGTAACCGCCGCCTCGGGCTGCATGACCTCGTTTGCAATTGCGGTCAGGTCGAGCGTGCCGGTGAGCGTCTGCTCGGTAAGGAGGGTCGCATCGTAGCCGCTCCATGCGACCGGGACGTCGGCAAAGCGCTTGCCGTCTATGGTCATAATTTCAACTGTCGCGGGCAGACCCAGCGCGGCAAGCTCCGTGCCGTAATCCCTGTCGTTCACCGGCGCAAGCACTGTGGTCACGGCCTGTACGGTGCGCTTGTTCACAGCAACGCTTGCCTCATGGGTCAGAATTTCGTAATTGACAGTGTCCTTCGGCGTAAAGGTCAACTCCGTCGTCTGCGTTCCGGCCTCGGCCCAAGTGCGCCCGCCGGTCACGGTGAAACTGCCCTCCACGGACGCTGTGCCGTGCCAATCCGCCTTGAGCGTATCGTTGACGTACAGCTCGCCGAGGGTCGGCCATTCGGTTACGGCAGGTGTTGCCTTCTTGACGGTGAACTGCGTCGTGACTTCGCAGCCGTTGTAGTTTGCCGTATCGGCAATGATGGCAATCAGCGTGTACTCGCCCGCGCTGAGCGTGGTCGGCGTGATGTCCTGCCAGAGCGTTCGCGCAGTGGCGGCGGCCTGATAGTAATATGTCACGTTGCCGTTTTCGGCGTTCCCTTCCAGTGCCGGCGTGGAAACGGTCTCGCCGTAGGTGTAGTCGGCCATCGAGAGCGCGGCATCAAGCTTCGCGCGGTTGACGGTGACGGTGATGACATCAGATGCGGCGGTGACCGTCTGTCCGTTATCGTTGCGGGTCGCGGTGACATCGCAGCGGTAATAGGTCGTTCCAGCGGCCATGCCGAGCGGCAGGGCGTAGCGGTCGGCCTTGGCGGCGGCAATTTCCTCGGCGTTCTCGCCGGTCTTGCCGCAACGGTACCACTGATAGGTCAGTGTGTAATTCTCCAGCGCCGGAACGGTGACGTAGATGCAGCCGTTTTCGTAGCCGTAGGTCAGGGTCAGGTCGTCGCAGACGGTGATCGTGGGCCGGTCGGCGGGGATCACCGTCCAGTGCGCGTAAAGCGTCTGCTTTTCTGTTATCTCAACCGTGTCGGAGCTCTTGATCTGCGTGCCGTTTTCCTTTTCGGTAAACCAGCCAACGAAGGTGTAGCCCGCGCGGGTCGACTTGGGCAGCGTGCCGTAGACCTCGCCATAGGTAACGCTCATATCATTCGGCGTGCTGCCGCCGTACGCGTCAAAGCTGACGGTGTAGGTGTTCGCCTGCCAGTGAGCGTAGAGCGTGTGTTTGCCCGCCGTCTTGACGGTCGTCGTGGTCTCGATTCTATCGCCGCCGTCCTTCTCGGTAAACCAGCCGAGGAAGGTATAGCCGGTGCGGGTTGCGTCGGTCAGGCCGGTGTACTGGCCGTCATAGGTGACGGTGATCGTTTTCCCGCCTTCGCCGCCGTTGGCGTCGAGGGTGACCTCGTATTCCTCCGCCTTCCAGTGGGCGTAGAGGATATGGTTGTCAGCCGTCTTGACGGTATCGTCCGCCGTGATCTGCGTGCCGCCGTCCTTCTCGGTGAACCAGCCGAGGAAGCTGTAGCCGGTGCGGCACGGCTTGATCAGGCCGGTGTACTTGCCGTCGTAGGTGACGGTGATCGTTTTCCCGCCTTCGCCGCCGTTGGCATCGAGGAAGACATTGTAGATGTTTGCCTCCCAGTGGGCGTAGAGGGTGTGGTCGCCCGCCGTGGTGACGGTGTCCTCAGCCTTGACCTCCGTTTTGCCATCCTCGACGAACCAGCCGAGGAAGCTGTAGCCGGTGCGGGTCGCGGCAGTCAGGCCTTCATAGGTGCCGCCGAAGGTGACGTGCAGCGCCTCCATCGGGTCGCCGCCGTTTGTGTCGAGGGTGACCTCGTAGCCCTTGGCCGTCCAGTGCGCAAAGAGGGTGTGGTCGCCGTCGGTCTTGACCGTCGTCTCTTCCGTCACCTGCTCGCCGCCCTCGGTGAACCAACCGGCGAAGTCGTAGCCCGCGCGGGTCGGGGTTGGCAGCTCGTTGTAGGGCGCATCATAGGTAACGGTGCGGTCGCCAATCGTGCTGCCGCCGTCCGTGTCAAAGCTGACGGTGTAGGAGTTCGCTTTCCAGTGGGCGTAGAGGGTGTGATTCTCCGGCCGGACGTCGTCCACCCTCATGACCTCTGTGCCGCCGACCTTCTGCGTATACCAGCCGTCAAAGCGGTAGCCGGTGCGCGTTACGCCCTCGTAGGGCAGGTCGGCGTAGGTGCCGCCGACGGGGATCGTCAGATGATCCACAGGAGCCGTGCCGCCGTTGGGGTCGAGGGTGACGGTGTAGTCCGTCTGCTGCCAGTGCGCGTAAATCTTCACGGGCTTCTCCGCCGTGGGGACGGTGTCAAGCGTGGTTTTCTCCGTGACCCGCTCGCCGCCCTCGGCTGCGGTGAACCAGCCGAGGAACTTATAGTTCGCCCGCGTCGGGGTGGGCAGCTCGCCGTAGGCCTCGCCATAGCGGACGATAATGCGAACCTCGCTGCATTCGCCGCCGTTGGCGTCGAGGCCGACGCTGTACTGGCCCACCACCCACTTGGCGTAGAGGGTCATGTTGCTCTTGACGGCGCTGTCCATATCCCACGCCTGCGTGCACGCCTCGTCGGTGTACCACCCGAGGAAGGTGTAGCCCGGCGCAGTCGGCTCGTCGATTTTAAGCCTCGTCTGCGCCTCAACCGTCGTCGGCTGGATCTGCTCACCGTGGCCGTTCATTACGAACTTCACGGTGTACTCCTTCGCCGCGACATGAACCTCGAGGTAGTGCAGATTCGCATCCTTGAGGTCGCTTGCCTTCGGGACAAAGACAATGTAGGCGCACTGCCCGTCTCCTGTTTCCTTGACAGCTGTTACTCTATTTCCGCTCAGGCTGATCGTGCCGTCTGGGTCATAGAGGCCCCACGTGTAGCTCTTATCCGTTGCATTGTCCGGATTGATCACAGGCGTCAGCGTAGCGGTCTCCTTTGGGGCCAGCGTGATAGGATTCCCATAGGAATCGATCGTTTTCGTTCCCTCCGGAGTTGTCACCTTGAAGGTCGTGCTGCCCTGAGCGACAGGAACGCCCTTGAGCGTCAGGTAACCATAGTTGTTAGAACCCAGCGTGAAGGCCGTGCTGTCGGAGAAGAAGTAATTGAAATTCGTGCTTGCAATCTTGAAATTATCGTAGAACACGCTTCCCGAAAGATCAGGATAGAACTCAGATGAGTTGTCATTCGGAAGTGCGCGGATCGTGAGGCCGAGCTTTGCTCCCGCTGACAAATTAACATTAGGAATTCTGACTTTTGCACCCAGATGCAGGTTGATATTACTCGCAACAGGGAACGAGAGGTGAATGGTTACGATGTTAAACGGGTAAAAATCGTGCCGGAAGGCCGTGTTATTATCATAGACCTTCGGTGCGCCGGAAATATTCAGGCAGGCCTTTGCCCACACATCAACACCGCCGGTTATCGCGCTGGTATTGGTCTTGTAGCCGCTGATCTCGCCGCCCTTCAGGTTGAAGGTCGCGTTGGGCCACACCCTGACCGCAAAGCCGCGGTACTTTCTGTTGGTGCCGGTGTCGCCGATCTTGCCGTCGTTCATGGTAAAGACGGTAGTCGACGAAGTCGCCGAAGCATCGTCCTGTACCTGAACGCCGTAGATGCAGTTCGTGATCTCGCCATTGTCCATCGTGAACTTGCCGCCCTTTTCCATATAGACGCCGGTGGCGCAGTCTGTAATTTTACCGTCCTTCATGTTGAAGGTGCCGCCGGTCATATGGATAACGCCATAGGAATCATTATCCGACTTTGTGCCGCCGACGATCTCGCCGCCGGTCATGTTGAATACTGCGCCGTTCGGCAGGCTGACGACCGTTTGTGCCGTATTCTGGAAGCTGCCGCCGTTCATGGTGAAGGTGCCTTTGCTATCCACGCAGATTGCAGTGTGGCGCAAATTATAAATCGGGTCATTTGTAGCAAACGTACCGCC
Source organism: uncultured Oscillospiraceae bacterium (assembly GCA_934668285.1). Lineage (GTDB taxonomy): Bacteria > Bacillota > Clostridia > Oscillospirales > Oscillospiraceae > JAZOXB01. The sequence continues at coordinate 9,790 of CAKUNB010000042.1, forward strand.
ATTCATCACAAAGGTGCCGGAATTCACGCGCACGGCGTGACCGCTATAATCATCGCAATAGCCAGGATAATGCCGATAGCAATAATTCCCCTGCATTGTGCCGCCGTTCATCTCGAAGTAGCCGCCGTCTGCAATGTAAACTGCGCCGCCGCCATCCTGAATGGAGTCCTTGGCGTAGGATTCCGCGTTATTGTATTCCATTGACACGGTGTTGTTTTCCTTGAGCAGGCCGCCGTTCAGGATGAACCTGCCGCCCGCGAGGTACACAGCGCCGCCCTTGGAGTACCTTTTCGTGGTGCCGACCCAGCCTTCGCCCTTTGCGTAGTTTCCGTCGAGCGTGCCGCCCTTCATGGTGAACGTTGCACCCTGTGCGACATAGACCGCGCCGCCGAGGTCTGCGGTGCTTTCCGCGATCGTGCCGCCGTAGAGGGTCGCCGTTGCGCCGGTTTTCAGCCAGATCGCGCCGCCAACGGCATATTTGAGCGCATCCGTTTTTCCGGCTCGTCCGCCGGTAATGATGCCATCACCAGCGCAGTCCGTAATGTTCAGCGACGCACCGCTGTTTACCACAAACTGTCCACCAGTGCCGCCGTAGGCAAGCGACAGTTTGTATCCATGCAGGCAGAGATCAATCTGGCTCGAAATCTCGATGACCTGTTCGCTGATCACGATATCCGAATTCAGGCAGACATGCTGCGGTTCGGACGATTGCAGCAGAGGTTTCAGCTCACTCCATGTAGTAACCGCCGTCCAGTCCAAAGCAGGGTGCTTGCCATCATGGGTGCAGGTCGCGCCGCAGATCGGGTGGTTGCCGGTCTCATGCGTGACGGGGCGGGTGTAAATCTCACCGTCGTCGCCCAGATAGTTCCGGAAACCGGCGGAATCGCGGGTGAAATAGTCGTTAAAATTCTTGCCGGACATATATTTCGACCAGCCGTTGGTGATCTGACCGGCAATGACCTTATTATCAGCATCCTCAAGGTCCACACGTCTCGGAGTTGATGGTGTAAACGTCAACTCGTCGCAGATGTTGATCGGCTTTGTGATGATGCAGTTCCCTAAGTGGCGGAAGCCGGCATAGAGATTCAGATCACCCGCAAAGGGGTCGTAGTCCGAGCCAATGCCGTCGATCGAGCCGCCATAGAAATTGATGACAGAGCCTTTTTGGCCGCTCCGAATGATGCCGACAGAGCCGCCTCGGATATTCAGCGTGCCGCCGGTGCGCAGCGTGCTGTAGCCAAGTCTGCCGCCGTAGATATTCACAGTTACGGTGTCCGGAATAACCAGCTCCGGAACTCTACCGTCGTGTTCGTAGGCCGTACCGTCAAGGCTTGCGCCGTACTGATTCACGACCGAGTTCGCCCCAATCGAGGCAAGCGACATATTCGGATTGTAAGTGTTTTTGCCGGTTCGGATATTCAGCACAGCATTCTCGCCGACCTCAATCGCGTCCTCGGCTTCCATCATAAAGCCATATAGCGTGACCTCCGCACCATCGACTACGACGATCTTATCCGTCGGTACATTCGATCTGTTGTCTTCACAGACACAGAGCGTAAAGCCGTCGCCCGCGTGGAGCGTACCGGCGAGCTTGTGACTGCTCAGGCACAGATGACCGCGATACAGGGTCTTTTCGTCCACTGTAACGTCATCGATCAGGAAGTAGTAGCCGTCCGGCTCCATCTTTGCCAGCTCCTCGGCGTTGGCCACCGG
>CAKUNB010000043.1 GCA_934668285.1 uncultured Oscillospiraceae bacterium
GGACACAGCTTGGCGCTTACTATGCCTATACTGCCTTCTGCGAGGCGGCGGACTTTGAGGCAAGCGACCTGAGCCTGTTTGAGCGGGGCGAGTACGACAATTTCCTCGGCTCGATGTACTCCTTCCTGTCGAACTATCCGCAGGCCTCGGTGCTGGCCAACAATCCGGACACACTCTATTACTACCGGCCCTATGTCGACACCGACACCGGCTATTATGAGGATGCCACGCTTTCGCCGGAGATCCCGATGGGCTGCATCAGCTACAGCGGCAGCAATGTTTCCAACAAGTATCTGACCTTCCTCGGCGGCGATCACCCGATCACGATCATCAACACGGACGTCGACGGTCCGGTCTGCCTGCTGATCAAGGAATCCTACGGCAACGCCTTTGCGCCGTGGCTGACCAGCCACTACAGCAAGGTGATCGCCATTGACCCGCGCGAATTTAACCGCGACGGCAGCCCGAGCCTCGATCTTGTCGCCTTTGCCAAGGAGCAGAACGTTTCCGACTGCATCATTCTGGACTATCCGATGATGATCTCCTCGGAAAACTACGTCGAATGGCTCAACCGTCTGATTAGCTGAAAAAAGAGTCGCACAGCCTTTTCAGGCTGTGCGATTTTGATTTCGGGACAGCTCAAAATTTGTCATTGCGAGGAGCGAAGCGACGTGGCAATCTCGTGCAGGCAGTTCCGAATTCGCCGAAAACTAACAGAAAGTCAAGACTATTCTGCGAGATTGCCACGGCCCTTCAGGGCCTCGCAATGACAGGTAGGGCAGCTTGAACGCGTGAAAACGCACAGCCTTCCCAGAAGACTGTGCGTTTTCTTACATATCGCCGCTGTCGGAGGCGAGGGCGCGTTTGCGGAAGAGAAGGGAAATGCACCAAAGGCCTGCCAGACCGACGATGGTATAAATAATGCGGCTGACAAGACCGGTCTGACCGCCGAACAGCCATGCGACCAAATCAAAGCGGAAAATGCCGACCAGACCCCAGTTTAATGAGCCGATGATACTCAGAATAAGCGCGAGTGTATCCATCTTGATTCCTCCTGTTTGTTTGCTGCACATAGTATGGACGGATTTTTTGGGCACTATACGCAAAAATCGCGGCGAAATTTGTAAAAAATGACGAGCAAGATGTACTAGGAAAATACATCCGGATGCGTTATAATAATAAAAGTATCATGCGCAGTATGCGCATAATGTTGATTTATGAAAGGCGGATTCTGTAATGAATGCATTTTTACCGGCGGATATCCTCTTCCCCCAGGTCGACTCGATGGAGAAATGGGCGGTAATCGCCTGTGACCAGTTCACCTCCGATCCGGCGTATTGGGAGCGCGTGCGCAAGAACGCAGAGGGTGCGCCGTCGACGATCAACCTGATCCTCCCCGAGGCCGAGCTGGGCACCGAGAAGGAAGCAGAGCACACCGCGCTGATCAACCGCACGATGGCGGAGTATCTGCAGAAGAATATTTTCCGTACCTATCCGAACGCGTTTGTCTACGTCGAGCGCACGCTGGAAAACGGCACCGTCCGCAAGGGCCTTGTCGGCATGGTCGATCTGGACGCGTATGATTACTCCACCGGCTCCACCTCCGCCATCCGCGCGACCGAGCGCACCGTTGTTGAGCGTATCCCCCCGCGTATGCGCGTGCGTCGCGATGCACCGATCGAGCTGCCGCACATTTTGATGCTTTGCGACGACCACGAAAAAGAGCTGATTGAGCCGATCGCTGCGCACAAGCAGGGGCTGACGAAACTCTATGACTTCGAGCTGATGGAGGGCGGCAACCAGATCGCGGGCTGGCTGGTCGACGGCGCGGAGGCTGCGGCGTTCAACGACCGCCTGACGGCGTACACCGCCAATGTCGGCAAGAAGTATGCCGACCTCAAGGGTGTACCGATGGTCTTTGCCGTTGGCGACGGCAACCATTCCCTCGCTACCGCGAAGTCCTGCTACGAAGAGCTGAAGGCGCAGCATCCCGGCGAGGATCTGAGCAATCATCCCGCGCGCTTTGCGCTCGTGGAGCTGGAAAACATTCACGACGAGGCGCAGGTCTTTGAGCCGATTCACCGCGTGGTTACGAAATGCGACCCTGAGGCGCTGCTTGCGGCGCTGAAAAACGAGGCCTGCGCTGAGGGCGGCTTCGAGGTCAAGTGGTTCATCGGCGACAAGTCCGGCACCGTCAGCCTCGACAAGTCCAAGAGCCAGCTCGCCGTCGGCGTGCTGCAGGGCTTCCTTGACAGCTACCTCAAGGAGCACGAGGGCGAGGTCGACTATATCCACGACGACGACGCGCTGATCGCGCTTGCCAAGCAGGACAACGCCATCGGCTTCCTGCTGCCCGCGATGGAAAAGAGCCAGCTGTTCCGCGGCGTGATCGCCGACGGCATCCTGCCGCGCAAGACCTTCTCCATGGGCCACAGCCGCGAGAAGCGCTACTACCTCGAGGGCAGAAAGATCAAATGATTGCCGAAAGCGCATTTGCCAAGCTGAACCTGACGCTCGATGTGCTTGGCCACCGTCCGGACGGCTATCATGACCTCCGGTCGATCATGCAGACGGTGAGCATCCGCGACGATATCACGCTGGAGCTGGACACGCATGCGCCGTGGCATCTGGAATGCGACCGTGACGGAATTCCGACGGATGAGCGGAACCTCGCGTGGCAGGCAGCGGAGCTGTACCTCCGGACGCTGGACAGGCGCGTTGACGGCCTGACGATTTCCATCACCAAGCGGATTCCCGCGCAGGCCGGAATGGCGGGCGGGAGCGCGGATGCCGCAGCGGTGCTGCGGGCGCTCAACCGCGCGTTTGACGCGCCGCTGTCGCTTCCCGCGCTGGCGGAGCTTGGCGCGAGGGTCGGCTCGGATGTGCCGTTCTGCGTGCTTTGCGGTACGGCGCTGGTGGAAGGCAGGGGAGAGCGCGTGACGCCGCTCCCACCCGCGCCGGAGATGACCTATGTCGTCTGCAAGCCGGAGCTGTCGTTTGCAACGCCGGAGCTGTTTGCGCAGCTTGACGGCACGGCGCTTGCGCAGCGGCCGGACACGACGGCCATGCGCGCGGCGCTGCAGCGCGGCGATCTGGAACAGATCGGCAAGCAGCTTTGCAACGTCGTTGAGGAGGTTGCGGTACCCGCGCATCCGGAGCTGAACTATATCAAGTCGATCCTGATGACCTATGGCGCTTACGGCACGGCCATGACCGGCAGCGGCTCGGCGATTTTCGGAATTTTCGACAGCTTTGAGACGGCTGCGGTCGCCTGCATGATGCTGAAGGAAAACTATCCGCAGGTTTTCCTTGCGCAGAACGTTTAAACTTAAAATTCACCGTCTATACTGTAAGTAATCTTACAATATGGACGGTGTTCTTTTATGTTTTCAAGAATTTTGATCTGGCTGCTTCTGGTGGCGCTGATGACCACGGTGGTGTTTGCGGCGGACAGCGTGCTGACCCAGCGGGCGCTGGCGGAAAAGACGGTGCGGCTGCATGTGGTGGCAAACTCCGACAGCGAGGCTGACCAGCGGCAGAAGCTGCGCGTGCGGGATGCCGTTTTGTCGGCGGCGGGTGCGCTGACAGCGGAGTGCACAACGGCTGCCGAGGCGCGGGCGGCGCTGCTGCAGGGGCTGCCGCAGATCGAGGCGGCGGCAAGGGCGGTGCTGAGCGGGGAGGGCAGCGATTATCCGGCGCGCGTGACATTACAGGAAGAGACATTCGGGACACGGCGCTACGATACCTTTACGCTTCCGGCGGGAATATATCCGTCGCTGCGGGTGACGATCGGCGCGGGCGAGGGGCATAACTGGTGGTGCGTTGTATTTCCCTCCCTGTGCACCGCCGCGACCGGCGCGGGCGTGGAGCGCATTGCGGCGGCGGGCGGCTTTGACGAGGAGGAGAGCGAGCTGGTGACCGGCGGCGAGGAGACGTATGTCCTGCGCTTTAAGACGCTGGAATGGCTGCGGGCGCTCTTTTCCTGAGCGGTGCAACTTTTGCTGTTCAAGCGGCGATTTTTGTGGTATGATGGACGGGAAAGAGGTGAGGCCGGTGCTGCATATTTTGCTTGATACCGACAGAAAAGCGAATACGACGCGCCTATTGCGGGCGCTCTGCGGTCAGAGTGCGCCGTCGATTCTCCTTGTGCCGGAGCAGTTTTCTCACGCTGCCGAGCGGCTGCTGTGCCGCATTGGCGGCAATGGGATTTCGCGCTGCGCCGAGGTGCTGAGCTTTTCGCGGCTGGCAAACCGTGTTTTTTCCGTTCAGGGCGGCGCGGCCGAGACGGAGACGGATCGCGGCGGCAAGCTGCTGATGATGTCGCTTGCGGTAGAAAGCGTGCAGGCCCGCCTGAAGGTTTACGGCGGCTGCGCCTATAAGCCGGACTTCCTGCTCAAGCTCCTTGACACATTGGAGGAATTTCGCAGCTTCTGCGTGACAGCGGAGTCGCTGCGGGCGGCATCCACCCGCTTGAGCGGCGCGCTGGCGCAGAAGACGGAGGAGTTTGCCCTTCTGATGGAGAGCTACGACGCCGTTGCGGCGAACCTCGGGCAGAATCCGGAGACAAAGCTCAACCGGCTGCTTGCCGCGTTGGAGGAGGGCGATTTTGCGGCCGGAAAGCACCTTTGGCTTGACGGCTTTACGGATTTTAACGGGGTGGAGCAGGAAATTATCGCTCAGCTGCTGTCCTCCGGTGCGGAGGTCACGGTGGCGCTGCTCTGCGACGCGGCGGAGGGCGGCGGGCAGCAATATGCCGCGGCAAGGCAGACGCTGCACCGGCTGGTGCGCCTTGCTCAGCGGCAGGGCGTGCAGACAAAGATCGACACCTATCAGGAGGCGGACGGCGCTGCGCAGCAGTATCTGCGGGCGCATCTGTTCGGCGGGAGCGCCGCGCCCTGCCCGCAGCCGGACGGCTATGTGACCTTCCTGCAAGCGTCCGACCCGCAGACGGAGTGCCGGATTGCGGCGGGAGAGATTCTCCGGCTGGCCGAGGAGGGCGTGCGCTGGCGCGACATTACCGTGGCCTGCGCCGACCCGGCCTATCTGCCGCTGCTGCGGTCGGTATTTGACCGCGCGGAGATTCCCGCTTATTTTGCCGGCGACCGCGATATCATGCGCCAACCGGTCGTACATATGATCCTTGCAGCCTTAGAAGCTGCGCAGACGCTCGAAACAGAGCCGGTGCTGGCCGTTCTGAAGTCCGGATATCTGCCGCTTGAAGAAGCGGCGGCGGACCGGCTGGAAAACTATGCGCTGCTGTGGTCGATTCGTGGCGAAAAATGGGCGCGGCTGTGGGACATGTCTCCCTACGGCTTCCGGAAAAAGACGGACGAGGCTGGGCAGTCGCTGCTGGTGGCGCTGAACGAGGAGCGCGCGGCCTTTATTGCGCCGCTGCTGCGGCTCCGCGCGGCGCTTTCCGGCGCGAAAAGCACCGGAGAGATGACGCTGGCGCTCCATGCGTATCTCGAGGAGATCGGCCTGCGGGAGCGGCTTTCGGCGCATGCCGAGGCGCTGTACGCCGACGGAAAGCTGCAGGCGGCGCAGGAATATGCGCAGGTCTACAGCGTGCTTTGCCGCGTTTTGGAGCAGCTTTACGGCGTGCTGGGGAACTCGGTGCGGTCGTCGGACGACTTTGCGCGGATTTTCCGTGCGGCGCTTTCCTGCTACGCCATCGGCACGATTCCGGCGGCGCTGGACTGCGTCAACGTCGGCAGCGTCATGTCCGAGCGGCGCGGGGACAGCCGCGTGCTCTTCCTGCTCGGTGCGAATGAGGGCGTTTTCCCGAGCGCCGGTGCAAATCAGACGCTTTTGACCGATCATGAGCGCACGGTGCTGACGGAGGCCGGTATCGGCGTGAACTCGACCAGCGCGGGCCGCCTTGTGTTGGAGCTTGCCGCAATCGACAGCGTGCTTGCCGTCGGGCGGGAGCGGCTCTATTTCGGCGCGGGGGAAAACGCGTCGTATTTTCTTCGGCGGGCGCGGCTGCTGTTCCCGACGGCGGAGGTCTGCGCGGATGCCGATGCGCTGACCTGCCGCAGCGAGCGGGACTATCTGGACTATCTGGCCTCGGCCCCGCAGCAGCGGGAGCGGCTTTCTGCGGAGAACCGCGACTTGGCCCGTCAGGCTCAGCGGCTGAGCGAGGCAGGGCAGTACGCCTTTGGCCGTCTTTCGGACAAAGCAGTCCGCGCACTGTACGACAGAACGCTGCGCCTTTCCTCGACCAAAATCGACCAGCTTGCCGAGTGCCGCTTTGCGTATTTTCTGAATTTCGGCCTGCAGGCGAAGCAGCGCGAGACGGCGGAGCTGGACGCTTCGCTTTACGGTACGTTTGTCCATGATATTCTCGAACATGTTGGCCGCGCGGTACAGCGGCGCGGCGGCTTCCGCCAGGTAACGTGCGACGAGGTGCTGGCGCTTGCGCAGGCACGAATGGAGGAGTACGCGCAGACGGAGCTTGCGCCGCTGTGGGAGTCGGCGCGGGCGGAATTCCTGTTCCGGCGAACCTTCTCTGAGGTGCTGCTGGTGGTGCGCGAGCTTTATGAGGAGCTGAGCCGGTCGGACTTTGAGCCGACGTGGTTTGAGCTGCACTTCGGCGACGGGCAGAGCCTGCCCGCCGTGCAGATCGTCGGTGAAAAAATGACGGCCAAGCTCGCCGGCTTTGTCGACCGCGTTGACACATGGCGCTCGGGCGGACATGTCTTTGTGCGCGTCGTGGACTACAAGACGGGGAAAAAGACGTTCAGCTATACCGACGTGTTCCACGGCCTTGGCTTACAAATGCTGCTGTACCTGTTTGCGCTGGAACGGAACGGAGCGCGGCTGCTCGGGCAGGCGCCGGAGGCGGCGGGGGTGCTGTATTTTCCGGCGCGTGTCAGCCGCGTTGCGGTGGACAACCGCTTTGACGAAAAGAAAACCGCCGGACAGCGGCGCAAATCACAGCAGCGCACCGGACTGCTCCTCGACCGCGAGGATGTTTTGCAGGCGATGGAGCCGTGCGCGGACGCGCCGGTGTATCTGCCGTATTCCTATGATAAGAACGGCGAACGCAAGGGCGATCTTGCGGATCGGGCGCAGCTTGCCGCGCTGGAGCGGCATGTGTTCCAGACCGTTGCGCGGCTCGGCGACGAGCTGTACAGCGGCGAAATTGCGCCGAATCCGTACTATTGCGACAACAACAGCAACGCCTGCCAGTGGTGTCCCTACGGCGGCATCTGCCGCGACCGCGGGGAAAAGCGTTGGCTGAAAAAGCTGAAAACGCCGGAGGAATTCTGGCAGGCAGTGGAAGGAGGCGGCGAGCATGGCTGAAATCAGACTGACGCCGGAGCAGCAGGCGGTCGTTGACCATCGTGGCAGCGCGCTGCTGGTTTCAGCGGCGGCCGGCTCCGGCAAGACGAAGGTGCTGATCGATCGCGTTCTGTCCCGCGTTGCGCAGGAGCAGCGCAATCTGGACGACTTTCTCATGATCACCTTCACGCAGGCCGCCGCGGCGGAGCTGCGCGGAAAGCTGATCGACCGGCTGAGTGAGCAGCTCAGCCTGCATCCGAACGACCGGCATCTGCAAAAGCAGATGAGCCGCGTCTACCTTGCGCAGATTTCGACGGTGCACGCGTTCTGCGCGGGGCTTCTGCGCGAGTATGCGCACGTGCTTTCGCTTCCGGCGGATTTCCGCATTGCCGACGAGCAGGAGGCACAGCGGCTGCGCACCCGCGCGGTGACGCAGGTGCTGGAGCGTACCTACGCCGCCGAGCGCGACGCGGAGGTGAACGAGTGCCTGCGCTTGCTGTGTACCGATCGAAACGACGAAATGCTCATCGGCCTGATCGCGCAGGTTTACGACAGCCTGCAGAGCTGGCCGAACCCCGAGCAGCGGCTGCGCGAGCTGCGGCAGTCGCTCGATCTGTCTGACTGTGCCGATCTCGGGAAGACCGTCTGGGGCGCTTACTGGATTGAGAATCTGCATGCGTTTCTCGACGGTGCGCAAGAGCGGCTGCGGCGGTGCTGCGCACAGATCGCGGCTGAACCGACGCTTACCGCTTACGCGGCGACCTTTGAAGATAATCTCCGCCTGCTGCGCGAGCTGCGGGCGGCGGATACGTGGCGGGCGATTGCAGCAATCCCGCTTGACATCGGCAAGCTCAAGGCAATCCGCGCCTGTCCCGTGCCGGAGCTGCAGGAGCGGGTGAAGGCGGCGCGCACGAGCGTCCTCGCGGAGCTGAAAAAGCGGCTTGCGCTGTTTGCGCTTCCGATGGCGGAGACGGCGGACGATCTGCGCCGCTGCGCCGCTGCGCTGCGCGGGCTGCTGCAGCTCTGCGAGGTGTTTCAGAAGGCGTACCGCGCGGAAAAACTGGTGCGGCATGTGCTGGACTATGACGACTTGGAGCACGAGGCCTACCGCCTGATCTGCGGCAGCGGGACGATGCCGACCGCGCATGCGCGGGAAATTTCCGCGCGCTTTGCCGAGATCATGATCGACGAGTATCAGGACACCAACGCCGTGCAGGATGCGATTTTCCGCGGCATTTCGGACGGCGGCGGGAATCTGTTCTTCGTTGGCGACGTGAAGCAGTCGATCTATGGCTTCCGCCGGGCGGATCCGACCATTTTTCTGGAAAAATATCAGACCTATGCCGACCGGCAGGACGCGGCGGCGGGGGAGCCGGTGCGCATTCTGCTGTCGGACAATTTCCGCTCCCATCGGGAGATTCTGTCCGCCGCGAACGCGGTGTTCCGGCTTACGATGACGCCGCGCGTCGGCGGGATGGTCTACGGCGAGGCCGAGTCCCTGCATCCGCGGCGCAGCTTTCCGGAGATGGACTCTCCGGCGGTGGAGCTGCACTATGTGGACATGGACGCGCTTCCGGCCTACCCGCCGGTCAGCCGCGACGAGGCGGAGGCCGAGTTTGTCGCCGGTCGCATTGCGCAGATGCTGCGCGACGGGACGAAAATTCCGGCCTCGGAGACGCAGCTGCGTCCCGTTCAGCCGGAGGATATCGTGATTCTGATGCGCTCATTGTCGCAGAAGGCGGGGGTTTATCTGGCTGCGCTGCGCCGACACGGTATTCGCTGTGTCTGCGGCAGCGACGATCTGTTTGCCTCGGAGGAGGCGGGCTTTCTTGCTGCGCTGCTGCAAATTCTGGACAACCCGCATCAGGATATTCCGCTGCTGACTGTTCTGATGTCGCCGGTGCTCGGCTGCACGGCGGAGGAGCTGGCACTCCTGCGGGCAGATGCAAGAGACGGCGACCTGTTCGATGCTCTGGAGCGCTCAGAACCGCACCGGCAGCTGATTTGCCTGCTGACCGAGCTGCGCCGGACGGCGCGGGAGGGCGACCTTCGGCGGCTGCTTGACGAGGCCGACGACCGGCTGCATCTGCGGGCGATCTACGGCGCAATGGAGAGCGGACGGCAGCGCAGGCGAAATATTGACCAATTCTTCGGCCTTGCAGGCCGCTTTGATAACGGCGAGCGCTTCGGGCTGCACGACTTCCTGCAATACCTTGCGGCGCTGCAGGAAAAGGGCCTCGGCGGCGAGGCGGAGCCGGCGGCGGGCGCGGTGCGTTTAATGACGATTCACAAGTCAAAAGGACTGGAATTTCCGGTCGTATTTCTGGCGGATTTGTCGAAGCAGTTCAATTTTTCCGACGCGACGAGGCAGGTGCTGGTCGATCCGGTGCTCGGCATCGGCGCGACCTGCTATGATCCCGAGCGGCGCATCTCCTATTCGACGCTGGCGCGCACCGCGATTGCCGACCGCATGCGCAGGCAGACGCTCTCCGAGGAGCTGCGGCTGCTCTACGTCGCCATGACGCGGGCGCAGTACCGCATGGTCATGACCTGCTGCTCTCGCGCGGTGGAGCGCAAGCTGCGCTCGCTTGTGCTGACGCTCGATGAGAGCAGCGCGCCGAGCGAGGAGGCGGACACGATGGGCGACTGGGTGCTCATGACCGCGCTGACGCGCACGGAGGCCGGAGCGCTCTTTGCCATCGGCGGCGCGCCGGAGGAGCGGGCGGTTTCCGAGTTCCCATGGCAGATTTGCGTACATCCGGCGGCCATTCCCGTGCGGCGCACGGCTGCTGAGCCGGTACGTCCGGAGGAGGAGCGGGCGCTGCAGCTGCGGCTGCCGGAGACGCTGCATACTCCGGCGGCAGCCGCGCCAAGTAAGATGACCGCAACGCAGCTCAAGGGCCGGACTCTTGACGAGGAGAGCGCGGAGCAGACCAGAATTCCGCTGCGCTTTGACCGGCCGAGCTTTGACCGCAGCGCGCTGACGCCCGCCGAGCGCGGCACGGCGATGCACCTTGCCATGCAGTATCTGCACTACGAGGCCTGCGGCGATTTGCAGGGCATTCGGGCAGAGCTGAACCGCCTTTTGGAGCAGAAATTCCTGACGCGGCAGCAGTATGACGCGGTCGATCCGAACCGGCTTGCGGCCTTTTTTGCCTCTGCGCTTGGAAAGCGTGTACTCAGCGCACCGCAGCTGGTGCGGGAGTTTAAGTTCTCCGTTCTGGAGGACGCGGGACGGTACGACGCGCAGCTTGCCGGGGAGCAGGTGCTGCTGCAGGGCGTGACGGACTGCTGTATTCTGGAAAAGGATGGGCTGGTGATTCTGGATTTTAAGTCCGACCGCGTGAAGGCGGGCTTTGAGGCCGAGCGGGCGGAATATTACCGCGGCCAGCTCGACGCTTACGGCAGGGCACTGTCTGAAATTTTCGGCCTGCCGGTCAAGGAGCGCCTGCTCTGGTTTTTCTCCACCGACACGGCCTATGCATTGTAAAAAATTGCCGGTACGCAGAACGCTGCATACCGGCGATTTCAGACTATTTAGAGAGTTTCAATTTTGTCATTGCGATGTCGCAGCCGTTGGCGGCTTGCCGCCTTACGGATGCGGGCACTCCGCTTGCCGGTCGGCCGCTTGCGGCCGTGGCAATCTCGTGCAGGCAGTGTCGATTTAGTGAATGGTGAATAGTGAATAATGGTGGTGTGCCTTCGGTACGGATTAAATTCCGCTGCGGCGGGACGGGGGACTCCTTCAGTCACGGCCTACGGCCATGACAGCTCCCTCAAAGAGGGAGCCAAGGCGCTGCGGCGCGGGTAAAGGAAAACGGACTGCCATGTCGCATTGCTCCCTGCAGTGACAAGTGGGTGAGCTTATGCGTGTTATGATTTCAGCGAGAGGACGAAGGCGGCGGGGTCGGGGGCCTTGAAGTAGGCGCTTCCTGCGACGAGGACGTTTGCGCCGTTTGCGCGGCAGATTTTCGCTGTGTCGGCGTTGATACCGCCGTCGACCTCCAGCTCGCAGGCCGGATTCTGCGTTCTACATCAGCAAATCGGCAACCGCTTTCTGTATCGGTTCGTTGATACTGAGCTTTGCAATGATAATGAGTATC
>CAKUNB010000044.1 GCA_934668285.1 uncultured Oscillospiraceae bacterium
AAATCTGCTTGCCCGTGGCATAGTCCAGCGCGCCGGTCGGCTCGTCGCACAGCAGCAGCTGCGGCCGCTTGGCCAGCGCGCGGGCAATCGCCACCCGCTGCTGCTCGCCGCCGGAGAGCTGCGCGGGGAAGTTCTTCATCCGTTCGCCGAGGCCGACCTCCTCCAGCACCCGCGCGGGCGGCAGCGGATCCTTGACGATCTGCGAAGCCAGCTCCACATTTTCCAGCGCCGTCAGATTGGGGATCAGGTTATAAAACTGGAACACAAAGCCCACATCGCGCCGCCGGTATTCGGCAAGCTGGCGGGCGTTGAAGGACGAAACCTCCCGATCACCCATCCAGACCCTGCCGCCGGTCAGCGTGTCCATTCCGCCGAGGATGTTCAGCAGCGTCGTCTTGCCCGCGCCGGACGGCCCGACGATCACGCAGATCTCTCCGCGCTCGATGGTAAAGCTCGCGTCCTGCAGCGCCCGCACGGCGACCGCGCCGGTGCCGTAGCTTTTTTCCACATGTTCAAAGCGAATAAAGTCCATAGTAAGCTTCTCCCGCGTCCTGTCTTTATCTAGAATAGTATACAGGTTTTCCCCCACCTCCGCAAGCCCGTCCCCGTGCCCGCAAGCCGAAATTTACGAAAAATTCAGAAAGCCCGCCGGACGGATGTATGAATATACACGCCGCAGTCGAAGCCGCCTGCATGCCTGCGTGCTCCGGCTTGCAAAATACTCTGCCCCCTTCGGATTTCCGCCCCGTACCGGCAAAAAGCTGCGCGCCGGATTGCAAAACATACAGCGCAGACCGCCAAGCAGCCTGCGCTGTATGTATAAAATCCAGCCGAATCCGGCCGGACGCAACAGCTTTATCATACCACAGGCAAATTTCGTTGTCAATGGAATTGTTCGGAAAACAGACAGAAAGGGAATAATTTGTGAATGATGACGCTGTACCGACGTGAAAAATTGCAAAACTATGGAATTCTTGCGAGATTGACAGATTCCGGAACGGCGTGTAAACTGTGTGCATAAATATTCCTTCTGCATGGATTCATCCGGCAGAGGAGAAAAAAACAAGGAGGAGAGAGATATGAAAACGTTGGCAAAAAAGCTGATGGCCCTTGCCCTTTGTCTGGCAATGGTGCTCGGTCTGCTCGTGACCTCGGTCGCTGCGGCGCCGAGCGCCGCAAAGGCAGTCGAGCCGGGCAGCAAGGTCATCTACGCCACCGACAGCAAGACCACCTACGTTCCGGCGGGCTATACTTATGTATATCAGTCCACCGACGGACGGACCTACACGCGCAAGGCGTCGCAGGATACCTACATTTCCGGCCGCACCCTAACTGCGGCGGAAGCCAAGGCGCTGGCGTCCCTGTCCTACGGCGCGGAAAGCACCATCACGACAGACGACGGCAAGACGCTGGTCTGCCGCGAATATGACGCTGCGGAGGCAGCCGCCTATTCCGACGCTGTCAAGGCGATCCTGAGCGGCGAGGACTACAGCGCGGGCGACAAGGTCACCGTCGTGAGCGACAGCCACGAAAAGACCGACAAGGTCAAGGTCATCATCCTGCTCGACAAGCCGTCCGTCAGCGAAATGGACGGCATGACCGTTGAGCTGGGCAAGGGTCTCGGCGCAGCTGAGCGGGCCGCCGTGCGGAAGGTGAAGGACGACCAGTCCTCCGTGATCTCCACCGCGAAGCGGAAGCTCGGCAGCAGCATGGAGGTCACCGGCCAGTTTTCCCTCGTGACCAACGCCATCGCTGCGACGGTCTCCTACGGCGACATGGAAACGCTCAGCGACCTGCCGGGCGTGAAAAAGGTCTTCCTTTCCCCGTGCTACTCCGTGCCGGAGATCAACGCCGTGGAAACGGATGCCTCCCAGATCACCACGAACATGAACTTTGCCGCCTCCGGTATGGGTGCGAACGCCGCGTGGGATGCGGGCTTCGACGGCACCGGCATGAGCGTCGCCGTGATCGACACCGGCCTGTGCTTTGAAAATCCGACCTTCGACAAGGAGCCGACCAACCCCGATACCGTCGCCTACACCAAGGCCGACATCGCCGCTATCCTTGAAAGCAAGACCCTGCACGCCGAGGAGCTGGACGAAAATACGTCCATCGACACCGTTTATTACAGCAGCAAGGTCCCGTTCGGCTTCAACTACGGCGACAACGTGGCCAACTTCGGCTCCGACGACGAGACCTGGATGGGGCACGGCACGCACGTTGCCGGCATCATCGCGGGCAACCTGACACAAGAAGATCAGGAGCAGTTCGACATGACCTACCTCGGCATCGCGCCGGAGGCACAGCTCATCGTCATGAAGGTTTTCGACCAGAAGGGCGACTGCTACTTCGACTATCTGATCGCTGCCATCGAGGACGCGATCGCGCTCGGCGTGGACTGCGCGAACCTGTCCCTCGGCGCTTCCAGCGGCCCGTATTACTACGAGGGCGTGACCGAGGTCTATGACGCCGCCACCGCAGCGGGCATCAGTGTCTGCGTTTCCGCCGGCAACGACGGCTTCACCGGCATCGAAAGCCTCTGGGGCGACGAGCAGGTCAAGGCCTCCAGCGTCTCCACCGGCACGCTCGGTATGCCCGGCACGTTTGATTCCGTCCTGACGGTCGCCAGCGCCGAAAACGAAGGCGTGAAGTGGCTCAACGATGTCGGCTCGCTCAGCTGGTTCAACAAGACCATGGATATGCAGCAGCTGATGAGCATCAGCGAGCTGGACGACGTTCCCGAAGGCAAGGGCTTCTATGAGAACCTGCGCGCGACGGAGCAGCTCGTCGGCGGCACGTATGCTTACACCGAATCCATCGACGATTCCGAGGGCAAGATTGTGTTCGTCCCGTTCGAGGGCGGAAACGGTGACGCTGTGATCGCCGCAGCGAAGGCGGCCGGTGCAGCCGGTGTCGTGTTCTACGACCCGACACCCACCGAGGAGGAAAAGTGGGACTATGTGGAGGTCGAGGTGACCAGCTACGATGTCCCCGCAGCCCGTGCGAATCTGAACGAGTTCTCGTGGATGAAGGACAACAACGACACCGGTGCCGTCTCCGTGATGGCCGACTGGAACCGCAATAACCTTGCGGGCGAGATGTCCTCGTTCTCCTCCTGGGGCCCGACCGAGGGCTTGACCCTGAAGCCGGAGATCACCGGCATCGGCGGCAACGTGTTCTCTGCTTACTACGGCGACAATTTTGCCGTTGCATCCGGCACCTCGATGTCCTCTCCGGCGGTCGCCGCGTCCATGGCGCTGCTGCGGCAGTACCTGAAAAAGACCTCCATCCCGGAAGCCGACTATGCCACGGTCGCCAACTGCCTGCTCATGAGCACGGCCACGCCGATCGTCGATGAAGCGAACGGTACCTATTACTTTGTCCGCCGTCAGGGCGCGGGCCTTGCCAACGTCGGCAACGCCGTGAAGTCCGGCGCGTACATCACCGTCGAGGGCACCGACAAGGCCAAGCTCGAGCTGGGCGACGACAAGGAAAAGACCGGCACATATGAAATGACCTTCAGCGTCGTCAACTTCTCGGACGTTGACAAGACCTATGCACTCACCGTGCAGGCCCTCGGTCAGGCGGCGGAGGGCGGCCTCGTCAAGGGCGGCAAGGTCACCTACCTCACGCAGAATTACGCAAAGAAGCTCGACGCGACCTACACCACCAGCCTCACCGACAACAAGCTGACCGTCCCCGCCGGCGCAACGGCAAAGGTCACCGTGACCCTGCAGCTGACCGACGCACAGAAGGCGTACTACGACGAGCGCTTTGAAAACGGCGCATACGTTGAGGGCTTTATTCAGCTCACAAGCACCGATTCCGTTCCCCTGTCCGTCCCGTTCCTCGCGTTCTACGGCGACTTCGGCGCGGCTCCCGTCGCCGAGACCGGCAGCTACGCGACCACCATGGGCGGCGACCGCGCGTATAACACAGCCGACCAGGTCGTCACCGGCATCTACAGCTACCGCTCCACCAGCGAAGATCCCATGCTGAGCTGGATGACCGAAAAGGCTTGGCTGGGCGGCACGAGATCTCCCGGCTACTCCATCGTCCCGATGGACGATTTCAAATTCTCCACGATGAGCAGTGCGTACAAGGGCTTCCTGCCGCAGACGGCCGGTATCTCCCCGAACGGCGACTTCTCGCTGGATGAATTCTGCCTGCAGATCGGCCTGCTGCGCAACGTCGATAACATCCACTACACCGTTACGAATCTGACCACCGGCGAGATCCTCTCCGAGCAGGACACCGAGTTCATGCAAAAGAGCTATGCAGGCGGCGTTTATGCCGGCGGCGAGGAGGACTTTGACATGGACTGGTTCTATGCCAAGGGAGTGAACGAGGACGGCGAGGAATACATTGACTATTCCAAGTGCGCCCTGCCGGAGAACACGCGTGTTTCCGTCAAGGCCGAGATCACCCCGGAATGCAAGACCGCACAGACCCAGACGGTCGAGTTCACGTTCTACGTTGATACCACCGGCCCGATGAGCAAAAAGCCGACCTTCGGCTATAAGACCGAGGACTGGGGCTGGGGCCCGGAGTCGATGTACTCGATTACCGCGGAATCGGATGAGTTCTGGTGGATGGATTACGACACGAGCATCTCCATCGATGTCGATGCCGAGACCGGTGAGGTCTTTGGCTCTGCCTTCACCACTACCTACTTCCCGAACCCCGATCCGAACGGCGAGGGCGTCCATAGCATCAACGAGAGCGGCAGCATGATGTTTGAGGGCACGCATACCGAGATCATTATTGGCCACGACTATGCGGGCAACTGCTCGGCCTACACTATTTCCGGCTCGCTGATCGAAGAAAACATCAGCCTCGCCAGCGAAACGGATTCGATTTACATCGGCGACGAGCTGACCATCCGGAACACCGACACGGAGGATTACACGGCGCTCCTGAATTGGGAGGTATCTGATCCCGAGATCGCCGAGATCGTCACCAGCGACGACAGCAGCGTGACCGTCAAGGGCCTCAAGCGCGGCGATGTGGTCGTGACCGCCTCCATCGGCGAATTCAAAAAGTCCGTCACCGTCCACGTCCTCGACAAGGATTATGAGAACCAGCAGCACATCAGCCTTTCCTATGAAAAGGATACGATCTACATCGGCGACGAGCTGACCGTCCGCAACGCCAATGCCGACAAATATCCGACGCATATGAGCTGGACGGTTTCCGATCCCACGGTCGCCGAAATCGTCGCCAGCGACGACAGCAGCGTGACCATCAAGGCCCTCAAGCGCGGCGACGTGGTCGTAACCGGCGGCTCCGTTGACGAGTTCAAGAAGTCCGTCACCATCCACGTCCTCGACAAGACGTATGAGGATCTGAAGGACAAGTTCCAGGATATCTCCGGCCACTGGGCCGAAAAGACCATTCTTGACGCGGTCTACCACGGCCTGTTCAACGGCGTGAGCAGCAATCAGTTTGATCCGGACGGCGTCATCACCCGCGCCATGTTCGTCACGGTGCTCTACCGTATGGACGGCCAGCCCACCGCAGCGCAGAAGGCGGGCTTCACGGATGTCGCCGCAGGCAGCTACTACGCCGCCGCCGTCAACTGGGCCGCAAAGAACGGCATCGTCAACGGCGTTTCCGCGACATCCTTCGATCCGGAGGCCCCCATCACCCGCGAGCAGATGGCCGCGATCCTGTACCGCTACGCCGCCTACGCGAAGCTTGATGTGAGCGCGGCAGCCGATCTCAGCGCCTACACGGACGCCTCCGCCGTCAGTGCCTATGCACGTACTGCCATGCAGTGGGCCGTGGCCAACAGCGTGATGAACGGCACCTCCGCCACGACGCTCGACCCCTCTGGCTCCGCCACCCGCGCCCAGGCCGCGACCGTACTGGAGCGCTTCCTGATACTGATTCTTGATTAAAAATTTAATCATGAATCCCGTGTGCTGCGCACACTCGCATCGTGCGAACGCACGATGCGCCGTCTCATGCAGAATCTGACGCGCCTTTGGCGCTATAAAAAGCTTTTCAAGCTTTTTAACAGATTCTAGTATGAGCAATATCAAGAACTAACACAGCAAAAAGCAGCCGCACCAGATGGTGCAGCTGCTTTTTGGTGACCCGCTGGAGATTCGAACTCCAGACCCATTGCTTAAAAGGCAATTGCTCTGCCTGCTGAGCTAGCGGGTCATATAGGAAACTGCGCAAGGCCATGCTCGCGCAGTTTCGGTTGGCTGGGATGGCAGGACTCGAACCTACGAATGCCAGAGTCAAAGTCTGGTGCCTTACCGCTTGGCGACATCCCAATGTCCGGCATCGCGGTTGAGCCTACGTTCCGCCGCTCCCGCGGAGCATCCGGAAAAATGGGGTGAGTGAAGGGACTCGAACCCTCGGTCTTCAGAGCCACAATCTGACGCGTTAACCAACTACGCTACACCCACCATATTCCGTTCCTCCACGGGAATGCTCTGTGGCACATTCCCGCCGCCGACCGTCCGCCGCAGCGAAAAGACCGGCAACTCTGAAGCAGCTCGCGAAAACAGCAACGCCAACAGGAAGGCGTTTGGTACGCCAGAAGTTTGCAAGAGAAAAGATGCCAGTGGCATTTTTTCTCGCCGCAAAGTCCCTTCCCAAGAGCGCAAGCCATACGGCGCAGTGCGATTGGAAGGCGTACCGCAGAAGTCTGCCTCACTGGAGCAGTCTGCGGTGGTACGCCAGAAGGGACTCGAACCCCCCACCTACTGCTTAGAAGGCAGTTGCTCTATCCGGATGAGCTACTGGCGCGTATTGGAGCGAGTGATGGGAATCGAACCCACGCCCACAGCTTGGAAGGCTGTTGTACTAGCCGTTATACTACACCCGCGTTGCCGCGTTCTGCATCAGCCATAGGATTTTATCATATTCTGGCTGTGATGTCAAGGCTTAATTCCCGTTTTTGCCCGAATTCTTCCGCTTTTTCCGCTCCGCACCGCAGGCCGGCAGCGCATATGCTGCCGGCCGTTTTGCGGTTAATCATTATTTTGCTATATCGCGGTACAGGAACGTCACGACCTGCGCTCTGGTGCAGGTGGCTTCGGGGTCAAACGTTGTGGCGCTGGTGCCGTTGGTGATGCCGTTTTCAACGGCCCAGAGGACGGCTGTGCCGTAGTACTCTGTCGTTTTGACGTCGCCAAACGGGTTATTTCGGCTGGTGGGCGTGGGCTTGCCCGCGAAGCGCCAGAGGAAGGTAACGATCTGCGCACGGGTGCAGGTGTCGTCCGGACTGAATTTCGTGGCATCCGTGCCGTTCGTGATGCCGCGCTCGACCGCCCAGAGGACTGACTTGTAATAGTACTCGCCGGGCCTCACGTCCACAAACGGATTTGCGCTGCTCGTCGGCTCCGGCTGACCGGCCGCCCGCCAGAGGAACGTCACCACCTGTGCGCGGGTGCACCCGTCGTCGGGGCCGAAGGTCGTCGCGGTCGTGCCGGTCGTAATGCCCTTTTCCACCGCCCACAGAACTGCGTCGTAATAGTACTCGCCCTCCCGCACGTCCACAAATGGATTCGTCGTCGGCGCAGGCCGTTCGAGCTTCGGCGTTTTCACAACCTTCGTCTGCACGGCAAAGGCCGGATTTTGGAAGGTCGCGGTATACGTGATCTCGCCCTCTGCGTCGTAGGTCGCTTCCTTCGTCACCGTGGCAGCAGCCTTGCCGTTTTCACTTTCCACGTGGCTGCCGTCGTGCCTGCAAACACGGCTCGCCGTGACCGTGCTGTTATCGCCCGCCCAGACATAGGACGGTGCGCCCCAGTCGTGCCCCCATGCGGGAATCACTGCCTGTGCGACCTTGTAATCGCAGCGGGAGCAGTGGCTGCCCTCGGTCAGACCGGTTTCTGTACACGTCGCGGGGACGGCAGCGTCCGTGACCATGTCATGCCCCAGCTTCGGGGTGACCTCCTGCGCAATCATATAATCGCAGCGGGAGCAATGACTGCCCTCGGTCAGGCCGGTTTCCGTGCAGGTGGCCGGGACAGCCGCGTCGGTAATCATGTCATGCCCCAGCTTCGGTGTGACCTCCTGCGCAACCTTGTAGTCGCAGCGGGAGCAGTGGCTTCCCTCCGTCAGACCGGTTTTCGTACAGGTAGCCGGGACGGCTGCGTCGGTAATCATGTCATGCCCGAGTTTCGGGGTGGTCTGCTGCGCGACCTTGTAGTCGCAGCGAGAGCAGTGGCTTCCTTCGGTCAGGCCGGTCCCGGTGCACGTCGCGGGGACGGCCGCGTCGGTGATCATGTTGTGACCCAGCTTCGGGGTAACTTCCTGTGCAACCTTGTAGTCACAGCGGGAGCAATGGCTACCCTCGGTCAGGCCGGTCTCCGTGCAGGTCGCGGGAACTGCTGCGTCTGTCAGCAGATCGTGCCCCAGCGCTGGAATAATCTTCTGCGCAACTTTGTAGTCGCAACGGGAACAATGCGCACCTTCGGTTAGACCGATTTTAATGCAGGTTGGAGAAACCGACGCGTCAATGATTATATCGTGCTCCAAGGCAGGGATGACATTCTGTGTGATCTTATAATCACAGCGAGAGCAATGGGCACCTTCGGTCAGACCAGTTTCAGTGCATGTTGCGGGGATGGCGATATCAATAATTATGTCGTGTCCGAGCTTCGGCGTGGCCTGCTGTGCAATCCGGTAGTCACAACGGGAGCAGTGGCTGCCCTCCGTCAGGCCGGTTTTGGTACAAGTTGCCGGAACTGCTGCGTCGGTGATCATATCGTGTCCCAGCTTCGGGGTGATCTCCTGCGCAATCTTATAATCGCAGCGGGAGCAGTGGCTGCCCTCGGTCAAGCCGGTTTCCGTACAAGTTGCAGGAACGGCCGCGTCAGTGACCATATCGTGACCCAGCTTCGGAGTAACCTCCTGCGCGACCTTGTAGTCGCAGCGGGAGCAATGACTGCCCTCGGTCAGACCGGTTTCGGTGCAAGTTGCCGGAACTGCCGCGTCCGTGACCATGTCATGCCCCCGCTTCGGGGTGATCTCCTGTGCAATCTTATAGTCGCAGCGAGCGCAATGGCTTCCTTCGGTCAGACCGGTTTCGGTACACGTCGCGGGGACGGCAGCGTCCGTCATCATGTCATGTCCCAGCTTCGGGGTGACCTCCTGCGCAATCTTATAATCACACCGAGCGCAATGGCTGCCCTCAGTCAGGCCGGTTTCGGTGCACGTTGCGGGGACTGCCGCGTCCGTCATCATGTCATGTCCAGCGCCCGGCTCAAAGTCTGTGCGGTAGCTGTAGCCGCAGGCGCATTTGTGCAGGGTGTAGCCCCATGTGCAGGACGGCGGAAAGACTGTGTCTTCCAGTACATGTTCACAGAGCGGGTCATTGCCGAGTGTATACCAAGGCTTCCAATTTAACGTGCCGCCGTAGCCGCTCAGGGCGCCGTCCTCTTTCCAAGACAAATTACTGTTCAAGCTTTCCGGATAGTAAGCGACAGCAATTACACCAGAAAACGCTGCAGAGCCTATGCTTGGCTTTTCTCCCTGAAAAACCACAGCTTTCAAAGAACTACAGTCGAGAAACGCATGATTGCGAATTCTCGTCACGCCGTCCGGTATCGTAATGCTCGTCAGGCTGCTGCAGTTGAAGAAAGCACAGTCTCCGATGCTCGTCACGCTGTCCGGTAGCGTGATGCTCGTCAGGCTGCTGCAGTCGGAGAACGCATATCCCCCAATGCTCGTTACGCTGTCCGGTAGCGTGATGCTTGTCAGACTGCTGCAGTAGGAGAACGCCCAGTCCCCAATGCTCGTCACGCTGTCCGGTAGCGTGATGTTCGTCAAGCTGCTGCAGTCGGAGAACACCCAGTCCCCAATACTCGTCACGCTGTCCGGTATCGTGATGTTCGTCAGGCTGCTGCAGCCGGAGAACGCATCGTCTCCGATACTCGTCACGCTGTCCGGTATCGTGATGTTCGTCAGGCTGCTGCAGTAGGAGAACGCATCGTCTCCGATACTCGTCACGCTGTCCGGAATGGCATAGGTACCGTTCATCCCCCCGTAGCATCGGATCAGTTTTGTTTTTTCCTTGTTGTACAGCACGCCTTTCTCATCGCTGGAATAATTCAAGTTGCCTTCCCCGACCCAAATGCCAGTCAGGCTGCTGCAGTTGGAGAACGCATCGTCTCCGATACTCGTCACGCTGTCCGGTATCGTAACGCTCGTTAAGCTGCTGCAGCAGGAGAACGCCCAGTCCCCAATACTCGTCACGCTGTCCGGTAGCGTGATGCTCGTCAGTCTGCTGCAGCGGTAGAACGCCCAGTCCCCAATACTCGTCACGCTGTCCGGTAGCGTGATGCTCGTCACGCTGCTGCAGCCGGAGAACGCCCAGTCCCCAATACTCGTCACGCTGTCCGGTAGCGTGATGCTCGTCAGGCTGCTGCAGCCGGAGAACGCCCTGCCCCCGATACTCGTCACGCTGTCCGGTAGCGTGATGCTCGTCAGTCTGCTGCACTCGTGGAACGCCAAGTCCCCAATACTCGTCACGCCTTGCTTCACCACGATGGAACGGATTGAATCATCCCGAGAACTCCAAGGAGCTGGTCGGTAGTTGCTCATGGTGTTGTCGTAATCATACATGCTTCCATTCCCGTCAAACGTCAGCGTACCTTCGCTGTCGAGCGTCCAAGTCAAATTATCCCCGCAGTAGCCCGATGCAACCACCTCCGCCGCCTCTGCCCGGCCGATTAGTCCCCCGAGCAGCAGGCAGAGGCAGAGCACGGCGGCAAAAATTCTTCGCTTCATTGAAAATCCTCCCATCATTTTATTATGCCGGCAGATTCACGGGTGCTTTGGATAATTTCCCTCGCGCGGCCTCGCAATTCCCGTGGTCTGCCCAGAATGTGCCGGTTCAGCACCGTCAGTGAGGCCGGGCAGGCTCAACTTGAAATGCGGGCGCAAAAAAAGTGCGCAGCCGAAGCCGCGCACCCGTAAAAACGCATAGCTCCGATTGCTGCGACACAAATCGTTTCCTTCCCCAAGCATGTGGGTATGCGAAAAAGAGCCTGCACTTTTACCGAAAAAAGCACATGCTTGAAAGGGAAACGAATATTGATTTGTGTCGCATAATCAGTATATCACGATGATGCAGGAAATGCAACTCTTTTTAACAATTCCCTCGATTTTTCTGTGGCGGCCAAAAAAACCGCACCGCCCAGTCGGGCGGTGCGGATTGAGCATGTCAAAAAACTACCCCGTGTGTCATTGCGAGGAGCGAAGCGACGTGGCAATCTCGTGCAGGCAGTTTCGAATTCGCCGAAA
>CAKUNB010000045.1 GCA_934668285.1 uncultured Oscillospiraceae bacterium
AGGCTACGCTGCACACAGCACACGATTCTGTGCACCGCGATGCAGGTTCTATTCCTGTCTCGTACGCAGTCCGGGTGCCGGCAAAATGCCGGCACGGTACGGCTGTCGCACGATAGCAGGTCTCCACGGAATCCGGGTCGGTCGGTATATGCCGTTACACCTCGCCCGAAAACCTTAACCCCCAGCACCCACCCTAATCTGGGCGAAAAAAGCAAGCACCAGGGACTTCATCGATATGCCCTTTAAAGGATTTTTAGGCCCTTCTTCGAAACCGGCGCGCTCTGACTAGGATACTGCGCCACTGCCGGTATCATAGCATGCTTTTCCGAAATATACAAGTCCACTCACTCGCAAAATCCGGAATATTCAGAATTTTTTATTCCATAATTCGCGCAGTATTTTCATAATATCGAAAATTTAAAAATATTTTTGACTATTTTTCAACATTTTTAGAATGGATATACATTGTATAACCAAAATTCTCCAACACACAGCGCCTCCTACAAGGCGCACACCCCCGAAGATGCGTAGGGCGGGGGGCAGCCCGCCCTACGGACGGATTACGAGACTGCCTGCACAAGATTGCCGCGTCGCTGCGCTCCTCGCAATGACAAAAGCGATGGCCTTCGGGGAAAACGAAAGAGCACCCGATTTCTCGGGCGCTCCGGTTTGTCAGGTCAGCTCGGTCATGTTGGTGTAGAGCTGGTAATATTTGCCCTTCTGTTCGAGCAGGTCGTGGTGATTGCCGCGCTCGATGACCTTGCCGTTTTCCAGCACGAGAATCGCGTCGGCATTGCGCACGGTCGACAGGCGGTGGGCAATAACGAACACCGTCCGTCCGTGCATCAGGCCGTCGAGGCCGCGCTCGATGAGCTTCTCCGTGCGGGTATCGACGGAGGAGGTCGCCTCGTCGAGAATCAGCACCGGCGCCTCGGAAACCGCCGCCCGCGCGATGGCCAGCAGCTGCCGCTGGCCCTGCGAGAGGTTCGCGCCGTCGGAATAGAGCAGGGTGTCGTAGCCCTGCGGCAGGTGGGAGATGAAATAGTGCGCGTTGGCGATCTTGGCGGCGCGGATGCAGTCCTCGTCCGTCGCGTCGAGCTTGCCGTAGCGGATGTTCTCCATCACCGTGCCGGTGAACAGATGCGTGTCCTGCAAAACGATGCCGAGCGAGCGGCGCAGATCGTCCTTGCGGATGTCGCGCACGTCGATGCCGTCGTAGGTGATCTGTCCGGTCTGAATGTCGTAGAAGCGGTTGATGAGGTTCGTGATGGTCGTCTTGCCCGCGCCGGTCGAGCCGACAAAGGCGATCTTCTGGCCGGGCTTGGCGTACAGCGAAAGCTGCTTGAGCACCGGCTTTTCCGGCACGTAGGCAAAGTCCACGTCGTAGAACCGCACGTCGCCGCGCAGCGGGACACGTTCGCCGCCGGGCTTGATCCAGAAGTAGTCGCGGCCGTTCTGCTCCAGCGTGACCTTGCCCTCGTCCACCTCCGGCGGCATATCCAGCACGGCGAAGATGCGCTCCGCGCCCGCCAGCGCCAGCATAATGGCGTTGAACTGCTCGGAGATCTGGCTCACGCGGTCGGCAAAGTTGCGGATGTAGTTCAAAAACGCGATCAGCACACCGCCCGCGCCGTCCTCATGCAGCCACAAAACGCCCACTGCGCAGGTCAGCGCGTAGAAAATGTGGGAGAGGTTATTGAGAATCGGGCCGACGATGGACGTGGCGGTCGTTGCGGTCGTGGAGGAGCGGCGGTAGCGCTCGTTGACCGGCTCAAAGTCCTCCATGACCTCTTTTTCATGGGTAAAGACCTTGATATCGCGCTGACCGGCGATCATTTCTTCGAGGTAGCCGTTGACGTCGGCGGCATTTTTCTGCTGCTCGCGGTAGCTGCGGCTGCTGATCTTCGTAATGGTGCGCACGACGGCGATGACGATGCCCGCCAGCGCCACCATGAGCGCAAAGAGCCGCAGCGACAGCACCAGCATCATGGCGATCGTGCCGAGCAGGGACGTGACGGAGATCAGCATCTGCGTGATCGCGTGCTGCAGCAGCTCGTTCGTCGCCTCGATGTCGTTGGTGAAGTAGCTCATCAGGCTGCCGTTGGTATTCTCGTCAAAATAGCGGATGGGCAGCTGCTGCATCTTGCCGAACAGCTCCGTGCGCAGTTTCTGCATGATGACCGCGCTGCATTCGAGCATCAGGCGGTTGAGCAGGTAATTCGTAATGGCGCTCAGCAGATACAGCGCCGCAAGGCCGATCAGCAGAGAAATGTATTTTGCATAGGTTTCGTTCGGCGCAAGGCCGGTTTCCTTCAGCAGATTCACCAGCGGCTTCATGCAGTAGGTCGTAGCGATGGTCGCGCCCGCGTAGATCAGAATCGATGCAACGGCGCAGATCAGAATCGGCTTGCAGTGCTTGAAATAGCGGAACAGGCGCATCAAGCTGCCGAACGGCGACTGCGCCTTGCGATAGTTGCGAAGCTCTACTCTAGGCATTTGCACCCGCCTCCTGTCGCATCTGGCTGTCGTAAACGTCGCGGTAGATCTGGCTGCGCTGCATGAGCTCCTCGTGCGTGCCGACATCGGAGAGCTTTCCCTCGTCGAGCACCACAATCCGGTCGCAGGCCAGAATCGACGCGATGCGCTGCGCAATGATGATTTTCGTCGTGCCGGGCAGGGCGGTCTTCATGCCCCGCCGGATATGCTCGTCGGTCGCCATGTCCACAGCGCTCGTCGAGTCGTCTAAGATGAGGATCTTCGGCTTTTTCACAATGGCGCGGGCGATGCGCAGGCGCTGCTTCTGACCGCCGGAGAGGTTCGCGGCGTTCTGCTCGAGCAGCGTGTCGTAGCCGTCGGGGAAACGGTCGATAAACTCGTCTGCGCAGGAGATGGCGCAGGCGCGGCGCAGCTCGTCGTCGTCCGCGTTCGGGTCACCCCAGCGCAGATTGTCGCGGATCGTGCCGGAAAAGAGCGTGCCGTTTTGCAGCACCATGGAAACGCCGCTGCGCAGGGCCTCGAGCGTGTACTCGCGCACGTCCCGCCCGCCGACCCTGACCGTGCCGGACAGCGTGTCGTAAAAGCGCGGAATCAGGTTCACAAGCGTGGATTTGCCCTCGCCCGTGCCGCCGATCACGCCGATCGTTTCGCCGCTCTTAATGTGCAGGTCGATATGGCGCAGATTGAGCTTGTCGGGATTTCTGGTATAGCTGAAGCACACGTCCTCAAAGTCGACCGAGCCGTCGGCGACGGGCGCATCAAGCGGGCCGTCGACAATGTCCACCGGCTCGTCAAAGACCTCGTTGATGCGCCGCATGGACGCCTGCCCGCGCGAGAGCGACATAATGAGCCACGAGATCATCGTCAGCGAGGAAACGGCCTGCGTCGAATACGACACCAAGCTGATCAGCTCGCCCGTGAGCAGGCCCGTCGTGGAGAAAATGATCTCCCGCCCGCCGATGAGCAGCAGGATAATGGTACAGCCCCACATGATGCTCATCTGAATCGGGCCGGTCAGCGTGAACAGGCGGCCGGACGAGAGCTGTGCGCGCCGCAGCTCCTCCGTTGTTTCAGCAAAGCGGTCGGTTTCGTAGCCGCCGCGGACGTAAGCCTTGACGACGCGGCTGCTGACAAGGTTTTCCTGCACCGCGCGGTTCATCGCGTCGGTCTTGACCAGCATCTTACGGAAGCGCGGCTTGCCGATGCGCATTAAGATCAGCAGCACCGACAGCAGCACCGGAATGGCGATCAGGAAAATGACCGCCAGATGCGCCGAGACCGTAAAGGCCATCACCGTGGCCAGCACCAGCATGATCGGCGCGCGCGTCATCGTGCGCAGGAGCTGATACATCGTCGTGCGCACGGCGGTCACGTCCGTCGTCGCGCGGGTGATGAGGCTGCTGGTTGAAAAATGGTCGGTGTTGGCAAAGGAGAAGTCTTGAATCTTCCCCAGCAGCAGCGCGCGCAGGTTTTTGGCAAAGCCTTGGCTGCAAATGGCCGAGCAGCGGGCGCTGAGCAGACCGCAGGCCATAGACAGACAAGCTACGCCCACCATAATTCCGCCGACGGTCAGCACGAAGCGGTCGCGGTCGGCGACCAGCGCGTCGGAGAACAGGGAGCGCAGCATAAAATTCTCCTCCCGATACAGACCGCCGTCGACGATGACGGACATCAGCATCGGGATCAGGACCTCGAGGGCGACCTCCAGCCAGCCGAAAAGCGCCGCCGCAGCCGTCCAGCCGCGATAATTCCGGAGGCATCGCCATAAGTGATGTTGCTTTTTCTCTTTGATGGTACTCTAGCCTTCCTTCTATTTCATATGGTATGAATTTTATTAAAGTATGCGGCAATTGCAGTACAAGTGCCCGCCTACGGCAACGTCTGAACTGCCTGCACGCGGGCGCGGGTGAGTGCAACAAGGATAATTATACTAAGAACTGATAAAATATGCAAGCCCTATTTTTCTTCTGCGACGGGGCTGGGCAGGAGCTTGGGGAGGAAGCCATTGACATGAAGGCCCTCCGCCAGCCGCGTAAAGGCGGCGGTGTTCAGCAGCGGTGTAGTGCTGAACAGCTCAAAGACCGCGCCGCGGTATTCCAGCGCGTAGCCGCTCGGCGTGAAGCCGTTGCGGAAATAGAACCGGCGGCGGCGAACCCGCTGCTCCGCGTTTTCCGCAGCGGAGTCGAGCGGCTCCAGATCGACCGTGCATTGCCGCCCCTGATACAGCTCGCGGTACAGCGCCAGTGCCTGACCGCCGTAGCCCTTTGCACGAAAGTCCTTCCCGATGGCGAGGAAGAAAAGGTAAGCCGTCGCCTCGTCAGACGATACAGCCATAAAACCGACCGGCGTTTCGCCGTCGAGCAGAGCCAGCACGTCAAATTCGCCTCGCGCCTGCACCTCCAGCATTTCCGAAACGGGCATATACTCGTCCGGCGGGAAGGCCTCGCGGTTGATTTTTTCAATTTGTTCCATCAGCGCGGCATCCGCGCCGAGTCGCTTTGCGTTCATCGTTGTTCTCCTGTTCTAGTGTGTGGGTCGTTGAACGCCTCGTCGTCAAAGGTGATGACGGCGTAATATTTTTTACCCTCGCCCTGCAGCGCGGCGTTGATGTAGTCGGTCAGCTCGGCGCGGGTGAAGGCGACGTCGTGCGGCATTACGAGGTCAAAGATCACATTGCTGTGATTCCTGCCGCGCACCATGCGGAAATCGTGCAGCGACAGCCGCGGGTCCAGCTCCGCCAAAACACCGGTAATTCTGTGGCGGACGGCGTCAAGCTCGGGGTCGTCGGTCACAATGGGATCATAATGAATCACAAGGTCAATCTTCATGTCCCGCTTGACCTCGCGCTCGATGTCGTCGATGCATTCATGCGCCGTCAGCGGGTCGAGGCGGTAGTCCATCTCGGCGTGGGCGCTGGCAAAGCGGCGGCCGGGGCCGTAGTCGTGGACGATCAGGTCGTGGATGCCGAGGATGTTCTCGTGGCGCGTAATTTCCTTCGCCAGCTGATGCACCAGCGCCTCATCCGGCGCCTCGCCGAGCAGCGGGTCGATGGTGTCGCGCGCGATGCCGATGCCCGACCAGAGGATCAGCAGCGCAACGCCAAAGCCCATATAGCCGTCCACACGCAGCCCCGTAAAGTGGCCGATCAGGCAGCCGAGCAGGACCGCTGCCGTGGAGATCGCGTCGTTGCGGCTGTCGGCAGCGGTGGCGGCGAGTGCGGCGGAATGGATGCGCTTGCCGAGCTTGGCGTTGAACAGCGCCATCCAGAGCTTGACACCGACGGAAACTGCCAGCACGATCACGATCAGAATCGAAAATTCGACCGGCTCCGGGTGCAGGATCTTGCGGAACGAGCTGAGGGCCAGCTCCGCGCCGATGATGAGAATGAGCGCCGCGACCACAAGACCGGAAAAATATTCATACCGGCTGTGGCCGTAGGGGTGCTTGTCGTCGGCGGGCTTCGCCGCCAGCTTAAAGCCGAGCAGCGTTACGATGGAGCCGGACGCGTCGGAGAGGTTATTCACCGCGTCGGCGGTGATGGAAACGCTGCCGCTGAGCGTACCGGCCAGCAGCTTGCCCGCAAACAGCAGCAGATTGCACACGATGCCGACCAGCCCCGCCAGCCGTCCGTAGGCGGCGCGAACCTTCGGCGCGTCGGTATTCTGATAATCGCGGACAAAGAGCCGCAGCAAAAGCGCGGTCACAGCCTCACCTCCAAAAAATCTTCAAAAATCCACCCGCCGGTCATGCGCAGGGCGTGATGCCCTCCTCGCGCCCCGGGTATTGTATGTAAGCCGTTGCGTTCGGGTTACAGCTCCTCGGCCATGGCTTTGAGCTGGGCGCGGCTTTCCTCGGAGAGGGCGGAGCGGATGGTGACGGTGGTGTTCAGCCACGTCAGCTCCTTCGACTTTTCCAGCATCCGGCGCATCACACCGGCGGCGGTCGGCGCCCAGGAGCCGTTTTCGATCAGGCCGACCGTGCGCTTGCGGAAGTTCCGCTCGGTCAGGTCGAGAATGAAATTGCGCATGAAGGGGAAAACATCCGCGTTATACGTCGGCGTGGCAAGAACGAGCCGGTCGTAGCGGAACGCATCCTCCACGGCCTCGGCGCGGTCGCAGCGGGCCAGATCGTGGACGGCGACCGTCCGGCCCTTTTCGCGCAGCAGCTCGGCCAGCAGCTCGACCGCCGCCTTCGTGTGGCCGTAGACCGACGCGTAGGCAATGCAGACGCCCTCGTCCTCCGGCGTGTAAGACGACCAAATATGATAGAGATTCAGATAATATCCGAGATTTTCCGTCAGCACCGGGCCATGCAGCGGGCAGATGATGGCGATATCCAGCGCCGCCGCCTGCTTGAGCAGCGCCTGCACCTGTGCGCCGTATTTGCCGACGATGCCGATGTAATAGCGCCGCGCCTCGCAGGCCCAGTCCTCCTCGGCATCCAGTGCGCCGAACTTGCCGAAGCCGTCGGCGGAAAACAGCACACGGTCAGTCGCATCAAGGTCACCATAACCTCCGGCCAGTGCACCATCGGCGCAAAGACGAAGGTCAGCGTGTGCCGCCCGAGGCAGAGCGTGCCGCCGTTTTCCACCGTCAGGCGGTTCGGGCAGGAATCCGCGCCGAAAAACGCGTCGATCATGCCGAAGGTGCGGGCGTTGCCGACGACGACGGCCTCCGGATACGCCTCGGCAAAGGCGCAGACGTTCGCCGAATGATCCGGCTCCATGTGCTGCACGATCAGATAGTCCGGCTTGCGCCCGTCCAGCACTGCGGCCAGCTGCGCCAGCCACTGCGCGCCGAAATGCGCGTCCACCGTGTCCATCACGGCGATTTTTTCGTCCAGAATGACATAGGAATTGTACGCCATGCCGTTCGGCACGACGTACTGCCCCTCAAAAAGGTCGACCGCATGGTCATTTACGCCGATATAGCGAATGTCCCTCGTAATTTCCATACTCGTTCTCCTTGTATCGATATATAGATCCATTATACGCAAAACCCACGCCGGATGCAAGCGCGAAAAAGCGCACGGAGCAGGAAAAGACTCCGTGCGCAATTATTTTTCGACGCATTTCGGCGGATTCGGAGCTGCCTGCACAAGATTGCCGCGTCGCTTCGCGCAATGACATAGGTGGGACGTTTGCGTAGTCGGTATTACTTTCCCAAAAACCGCACCAGAACGGCGGCGGCTTGGGCGCGGGTGGCGCCGTCCTGCGGCAGCAGCAGCCCGTCCGAGCCCTTGAAAATCCCCGCGCCGACGGCCCAGCACATTGCCTCACGCGCGTAGGGACTGACGGACGCGCCGTCGGCAAAGCCGCTCAGGCTGCTGCGCGCCGCCTCGTCCAGCGCGTTTTTCTCCGCATACCGCAGGAGAATCGCGGCAAGCTGCTCCCGCGTCAGCGCCTCGTCGGGGGAGAAGGTCGTCCGGGTGGTGCCGAGCACGATGCCCTCCTGCGCGGCCCACGCGACGGCGTCGCTGTACCACTGCCCATCCGGCACGTCGGTAAAGGCGGTCGCGCCGCCCGCCGGACGGCCTGCAATGCGCCAGAGCACCGTAACGAACATGGCGCGGCTCATCCCATCCTCCGGCGAGAAGCGCCCGCGCCCCGTGCCCTCCATCCAGAAGCGGAGGTACGCGGTCTGCACGTCAGAAAAATACCACTGCCCCTGCGCCACGTCGGTAAACGGCGCGGCAGCGCTGCGCAGCCGCCGCGCGACGATCTCCGGCACATACAGGCGCGGCATGTCCTCCTCGGAGCGGACTGCAATGCCGTAGGGAAAGGCCTGCAGGCTTCCGTCCGGAAGGGCAAACGCGGCGGTGTCCGCCTCGACAGCTGTCACGCTGCCGTCCAGCGGCGTAAACAGCCGCGCCGCCGTCAGATCCAGCCCCGCAATTTCCGCAAGCCCTGCGGCCAGCCGGTAATTATCGACGGCATAGGCCTCGTTGATCTGCGTGCCGCTGTAGAATTTCCCGGTTCGCACGGTTCCTGCCTGCGTGGGCAGACCGACCGTTTGCAGAAAGGTCTCCCGCGCCGTCTCCGGCCCATAGTACCAGATGCCCACATTCTGCGCCGAATGGTCGCCGGGCGTGTTCCATGTAATGCTGTCGGTCGGCTTGACGCCGTTTTGGAGGTCTTGAAGCGCCGCGTCGAGGTCGTTGACGTCCAGCGCGCCGGTGTCGTGATCAGGGACGGCGAGCACGGCGGTGCTGCCGTCCTGCTTGGCCCAGTTGACGGCATAGGCAAATGCCTCGTCAAAGGCCAGATACTCCGCCGCCGCCGTTCGCGCGTCCTGCGCGTGGGCCTTCTTGTCCACGCAGCCGCCCTCGACGAGCAGGAAAAAGCCGTCCGCGTCAGCGGAAAGCACCGCAATGGCCGCCGCCGTCATTTCCAGCAGCGTCGGCTGCGTCGAGGGCTTGCGGTCGGTCTCCATGGGCTTACCCGCCTCGCCGAAGCGGCTCCAGATGCGCTTCTCGCCCCGCGCGACTGCCGCGGCAAGCGATTCGGCGTCGGTCACTACGGTATAGCCCTCCTGCTCCGCCGTGACGCTTCCGGTCGAGTCGCCGTCCGAGCCGCCGCCGAGCAGAAGGTCAAGGTTGTGCCGCAGCATCTGCGCGGCGATCCGGTCGGTCTGGCCGCGCGTTTTCACGTGCGCGGCAAAGGCGGCGGGCGTCGCGTCCGTCCAGTAGCTGGTCGTGACGATGCCGGTGGCCTTGCCGTCGGCCTGCGCCGCCTCGAGCAGCGAGGGGCGCGGCACGCCGTCCGGATCCATACCGACGCGGCTGTTGACGGTACGGTAGCCGCTGGAAATCGCGGTTCCTCCGGCGGCGGAGTCCGTCACCGCTTTGTTTGACGAACGCGTCCGCGCCGTGCCGATCAGGTAGCCCGAAAGGTACAGGCCGTTGTGCGTCTCTCCGGCGATGGCGTCCGTCGTGATGGGGGTCCGCTGCCCCTTGACGCCGGTTCCGGCCAGCTTGGCCGCCTCGGCAAGGTCATAATTGCCGAAGCCGCCGCCGTCGGGGATCATAAGAATGATATTTTTAACCTGCGGCGCCGCCGCGGCAGCCTGTGCCGGAAATACCGCGCACAGCAGCGCCAGCGCCAGCAGGACGGCAAGCAATCGCTGCTTCATTTTTTGTCCTCCTGTTTCGGTTTTCGCTTCTGCTGCGCCGCAATCTGCATCATGCGCTCGTGCATCTCGTCGCCGACGCATTGGCGGGCGTATTTGCACCACTGCACGCAGCTCAGGCCATCGTTATACGCAACAAAGCCGCAGACCTCGCAGGTCACCTGTGTGTCCGTGGAAAAAATCTCGATGGGATTACCGCACTGCGGGCAGATTTTTTCCTCCAGCGTCGGCGTGCGCGGCTTTCCCTGACAACCGTCCATAATCATAAAGCATTCCTCCTTTTACCAACAGTATATCCAACAATTCCGCAGACCGCAAGAGGAAATGGTTGCCTGCGGCAGGAAAGTGTGCTAAAATATGCACGGCGGCAACCCCGCCGGAAGGAGAATTGCCATGAAGGTACTACAGGGACTGCGCCCGGCTGCGGCGCTGGAATATTTTGAGGCGCTGTGCGCCATTCCGCACGGCTCGCGCGACACCAAGCGCATCTCGGACTACTGCGCCGCCTTTGCGCAGGAGCACGGACTGCGCTATGTGCAGGACGCGGCGAACAATATTGTGATTTATAAGGACGCAACCGCCGGCTATGAAGACCATCCGACGGTCATTTTGCAGGGCCATCTGGACATGGTCTGCGAAAAGGACGCCGACTGTGACATCGACTTTGCCAACGACGGCCTGCGCCTTGCGCACGACGGCGAATATATTTTCGCCGAGGGCACCACGCTCGGCGGCGACGACGGCATCGCCGTGGCCTACGCGCTGGCGGTGCTGGCGGCGGACGATATCGCTCACCCGCCGCTCGAGGCGGTGTTCACCGTCGACGAGGAGATCGGCATGCTCGGCGCGGCGGCGCTGGATATGTCGCTGCTGCACGGGCGCGTGCTGCTCAACTGCGACTCCGAGGACGAGGGCATTCTGACCGTGAGCTGCGCCGGCGGCGCGACCTCAAAGCTGACGCTGCCCGTCGAGCGGGCGGCCTGCAGCGGGGGAAAAGCCCTGCGCGTCGGCGTGCGGAAGCTGACGGGCGGCCACAGCGGCGTGGAGATCAACAAGGGCCGCGCCAACGCGAATAAGGTGCTCGCACAGCTGCTCGACGGACTTTCCCTGCATCTGGTCTCCGTCGACGGCGGCAGCAAGGACAATGCCATCCCGCGCGAGAGCACGGCAGTCGTCGTGACCTGCGATCCCGATCTGGAAACGCGGCTGGCCGCGCGCTGGGAGACCGTCCGCGCGGCGCTCCCCGCAGGGGAAACGGCGGCGGAGCTTTTCGTCGAGCCGGCGCAGCCCGCCCTCGCTCCCATGACCGAGGCCAGCACGAAGGCCGTGCTGGGTCTGCTCAGCGCCCTGCCCAACGGCGTGCAGGCAATGAGCCATGACATTGAGGGGCTGGTGC
>CAKUNB010000046.1 GCA_934668285.1 uncultured Oscillospiraceae bacterium
AATTATAGCGCTTGCGGAGGCGTTTGTCAAGCAGAAAATGAAATAATATTCATAAAATTATGAAAATATTTTCATGCAAAATGCACAGGCCGTCCTTCTTGACGCCGTCTGCGCAATATGTTATACTGAATTCAACGCGAAAGAGCTACGGAGGCGGAGGCCGGTATGAATCGTCTCATTTATTTTTCAGAGGGCGGCCGCTGCTGCCACGACGAGCGCTATACCGCATTTCTGGACTATGCGTTTGCGCAGAACGACTGCTTTTTGCTGGTCTATCCCTTCCGGCGCGGCAGCCGCTATGCCGCCGCGCTGCGGGAATACCGCGACGCGCTGGCGCCATACCTCGTCAAAATGCGGCGCGAGCCGTACTGGCCCGGCACCGTGCTGCCGTATTCCGAGACCGTCCGCTACGAGGTCTCCTTCTACCGGACAGCGCCGGAGGCTAAGGAAGTCCTGCGCCGCGCAGAGGCGCTGACCGACTGGGCCGCGCCGAGGCTGCCGCAGGATCTGGCCTTCTTCCGCCGCAGTTGC
Source organism: uncultured Oscillospiraceae bacterium (assembly GCA_934668285.1). Taxonomy (GTDB): domain Bacteria; phylum Bacillota; class Clostridia; order Oscillospirales; family Oscillospiraceae; genus JAZOXB01. Next base: position 532 of record CAKUNB010000046.1, read on the forward strand.
TGCTGGTTTTATTATTCCTGTCAGGAGCATACGGCAGCCGTGCTCCACGCCTCACCGCGCGACCTCGCCTTCCTCGCAGAGCACCAGCTGGCCGACCCCGCCAACGCCCTGCCGGAGGATCGCTATTTCGACCTCTGCAACGAACCGCTCGATTCCCTTAGATAATACACCTACGTCCCGCCCGGCATCGGGCGGGACGTAATTTATAGTTTCTTGATTTCCTTCACGGTGAGGCGGCTGGCGTTGACGGAGAAGCGCACGTCAAAATCGGCAAAGCGCATGCCGTAGACGCGCGACGCATCCTGCTGATACGACGGGCGCGGGTCATGCTCGAGCACGCCGAGCAGTGCCTCGCGCTGCTCCGGCGGTAGCTTTTCCAACAGCGGTGCCGGACAGTCCACCTCCAATAAATACGCACCTGCATGCTCCGTGAAGCCGCCGCTTGCCTCGGGATGTGCGTCGGCGTAGGGCAGATAGGGCTTGATGTCGAAAATCGGTGTGCCGTCCATCAGATCCGCGCCGGAAACGCGCAGCACCGTGCCCTCAGCCGTCTGCTCCGTGCCCAGCAGGCGGACGCACGAAAGGCCGATCGGGTTGGGCCGGAAGGGCGAGCGCGTGGCGAAAACGCCCAGCCGTGTATTGCCGCCGAGGCGCGGCGGCCGAACCGTCGGCGACCACGGGTGGCCGACGGATTCCGAAAACTCCCAGATGAGCCACAGATGGGAAAAGCCCTCAATGCCGCGCAGCGCGTCCGGATTGCGGTAGTCCGGCTCGAAAACAATTGCCGCATGCAGCGCCTCGACCAGCCCGCTCTGGCGCGGAATGCCGAATTTCGTCGGAAAATCGCTGCGAATATGTGCAATGACCTGCATGGAATGCTCCATTCGTCCCTCCCTCAAAGCTGCGAGAAAACCTCGCCGAGCGTGCAGTGCAGCACCAGATCGGCGCTATCATCGTAGGGCGTTTCGTCGCGATTGATGAGCACGAGCCGCCGCCCGCGGTAGTAGCGCAGCAGCCCCGCCGCCGGATAGACCGTCAGGCTCGTCCCGCCGACGATCAGCAGGTCGGCCCGCCGGATCGCGCCGACCGCGCCGGAGACCGTTTTTTCGTCCAGCGCCTCCTCATAAAGCACCACATCCGGCTTGATGATGCCACCGCAGTCGCACAGCGGTACGTCCTTCGCGTCGCGGACGGTCTCGGCAGGATAGAATTTCCCACAGCGCGTGCAATAGTTGCGCAGCACACTGCCGTGCAGCTCGTAGACGGTTTTGCTGCCCGCCTTCTGATGCAGCCCGTCGATGTTCTGCGTCACTACGGCGGCCAGATGACCCTCCTGCTCCAGCCGCGCCAGAACGCGGTGCGTTACATTCGGATCAAAGCCCAGCGGCAGCATTTTCTCCCGATAAAATCGGAAGAAATACGACGGATTCCGCTCATAAAAGCTGTGTGAAATAATTGTTTCCGGAGGATAATCGAACTTTTGATGGTATAATCCATCCTCGCTCCGAAAATCCGGAATGCCGCTCTCTGTTGATACGCCGGCGCCGCCGAAAAAGACAGCGGCGTGCGCCTCATGAATCCATGATCTCAGCAATTCGATTTTCTGCACCATATCCATCATCGTTCTTTCCCCTTCCGCGCAGTCTGTCCGTTCCAAAATGCGTCCTTTTGCAGCAGCATTTCTTGCCTCTATTATAGCAGATTTACCGAAAACCGCAACTGTTTTCGCTCCGCTCTGTCGTCTCGGCCTCATCGCGTAAAAAACCACCGCCAGCCCCGGCGGTGGTTTCGGCAAATTTTAAGCTAGATCAGGGGTTGGTTCCTCGGCAGGCGTGCCTGACCCTGCATCTCTTTTGCCCATTGCTCAAGGCATGCGGCGCGTGGCGACACAAAATTTCACCTCAAGGAACATGTACAATATAGCACGTCAAAAACGGCGGTGTTATCTGTTTCAGCGTTCCTGTGCTTCCTTATCCCGATTCCGGAACGCATCGTCTTCCTCCTCCAGCTCGGCAAGGAATTTCTTTTCAGCCTTGGTTTTGTTTGGTATGGTCAGCTTGCGGAACATGTCGGGGCGGCGGTGGAAGGTGCGGAGGATGGACTGCTTCCTTCGCCACCGCGCGACCTTCTCGTGGTTGCCGGAGAGCAGGATGGGCGGCACCTCTCGGCCATGCCAGACGGCGGGGCGGCTGTACTGCGGGTATTCCAGCAGACCGTCCCAGTGACTCTCGTCCTCGAAGCACTCCGCGTCGGACAGCACGCCCGGCACGAGGCGGCAGACCGCGTCGGCCACCGCCATCGCCGGAATCTCGCCGCCGGTCAGGACAAAATCGCCGATGGACAGCTCCTCGTCCACGCACTCGTCGATAAACCGCTGGTCGATGCCCTCATAATGGCCGCAGACCAGCACCAGATTGTCCATTTTGGACAGCCGCTTAGCGTCGTTCTGCGTAAACACATGGCCGCAGGGGCTGAGGTAAATCGTGTGCACCGGCGCGCCCGCCTCGTCGCAGACATGGCACCAGCAGCGGTAGAGCGGGTCGGCCTGCATCACTGCGCCGCGCCCGCCGCCGTAGGGGTAGTCGTCCACCTGATTCTGGCGGTTTGCAGTGTAGTCGCGAATCTGATGCGTTTCGATGCGGATGATGCCGCGCTCCTGCGCCCGTCCGAGGACGGATTCGTTCATCATGTCCCCGACGGTATCAGGAAACAGCGTCAGAATGTCAATCCGCATCGGTCGCCATCCCCTCAATCACGCGGACGCGGACGTAGCCCTCGGCGACGTTAATCTCGCGCACAAATTCCTTTACCGACGGAATCATATACTGCCGCGCGCCCTTGATGACATAGACGTCGTTTGCCGGCAGGGTCAGAACCTCGCGGATCGTTCCCAGCTCCTGCCCGTCCTCGTCCAGAGCGCGGCAGCCGATCAGGTCGGCGATAAAAACGCTGCCCGCCGGAAGCGAAACCGCCGAGCGGTCAATGGAAATGACCTGCCCGCGCAGGAGGCTTGCCTGCTCCGGCGTGTCAATGCCCTCGAGCTTTGCCAGCACGCAGGTCTTGTGAACGCGCGAGGAGAGCACCCGCTGCGGTTTTCCCTTGATATAATAAGTGTCAAAATTCAGCAGGAATTCCGGGCCGTCCGCCCACGGGAGGATTTTGACCTCGCCCTGAATGCCGTGTGTGCTGACGATCTCGCCTGCTTCTAAAAATTGCTTCTGCATGCTATTTCTCCGAACTCACAGTTTGTCATAGGTCTTTTCGAGGAAGCGCTCGGTGCGGATGACGACGCGCTCATGGACGGCGCTGCCGATCTCGCCCGCCTCGTCAAAGGCGTGGATTTCAAAGGTGAGCTTTCTGCCATCCACCGCCGTCAGCACGGACTCGGCGTGCACCTCCATGCCCACCGGCGTGGCGGAAAGGTGCTTCACATCCATGCGCGTGCCGACCGTGCTCTCGCCCTCGGCCAGAAACGGTGCGACGGACTGCCATGCCGCGCCCTCCATCAGCGCCACCATGCACGGCGTCGCGTATACAAGCAGATCGCCGGAGCCGACGACCTTCGCCGTATCCTCTTGCTCAACCAGCGCCTCCGCGTGGCCCTTGATGCCAGCTTCTATCATTTGGAATGCCTCCTTGGGTTTTTCCTTTATCATACCAAACCTTGCCGCGTCGGTCAATGCGGAAAAAGAAAGTTTTGTCTCGGGGATTGCACAACGTGGGAAAATACATTATAATAGTGAAAAATTTACCGAATGAGGTGCGCACTATGCTGCAGAACGAACACTTGAACATGACCATGCTCTGCGATTTTTACGAGCTGACCATGGGCAACGGCTACTTCAACAACGGCATGAAGGACCGAATTTGCTATTTCGACGTCTTTTTCCGCTCGGTACCCGACGGCGGCGGCTTTGCCATTGCAGCGGGACTGGAGCAGGTGATCGCCTATATTCAGGACCTGCATTTCAGCGAGGACGACATCGCCTATCTGCGCAGCCGCAAGCAGTTCAGTGAGGAATTTCTGGACTATCTGCGCGGCTTCCGTTTCACGGGCGATATCTACGCCGTGCCGGAGGGCACGCCCGTCTTCCCCAAGGAGCCGCTGCTGACGGTTCGCGCTCCTGCGATTGAGGCGCAGCTGGTCGAGACGTATATTCTGCTGCTGCTCAACCACCAGAGCCTGATTGCAACAAAGTCCAACCGCATTGTCCGCGCGGCGCAGGGGCGGACGGTGCTGGAATTCGGCTCCCGTCGGGCGCAGGGCGCGCAGGGCGCGATTCTCGGCGCGCGCGCGGCCTATATCGGCGGCTGCGACGGCACCGCCTGCACCATCTCCGACCAGCTCTACGGCGTGCCCGCAGGCGGCACGATGGCGCATTCGTGGGTGCAGATGTTTGACACGGAATACGAGGCCTTCCGCACCTACTGCAAGCTCTACCCGCACAACGCAACGCTGCTCGTCGACACCTACAACACGCTCAAAAGCGGCGTTCCGAACGCGATTCGCGCCTTTAACGAGGTGCTCAAGCCCCTCGGCATCACGACCTGCGGCATCCGGCTGGACTCCGGCGACATGGCGTATCTGACGCAGAAGGCGCGGAAAATGCTCGACGCGGCAGGCTGGACGGACTGCAAAATCTCCGTTTCCAACGCGCTGGACGAGTACCTGATTCAGGATGTGCTGCGGCAGGGCGCAAAGATCGACATGTTCGGCGTGGGCGAGCGGCTGATCACCGCCCGCTCCGAGCCGGTATTCGGCGGCGTATACAAGCTCGTCGCCGTCGAGCATGAGGACGGGACGGTCGAGCCGAAGATCAAAATCTCCGAGAATGTCGGCAAGATCACGAACCCCCATTTCAAGAAGCTCTACCGCTTCTACGGCAACGACACCGGCAAGGCCATTGCGGACTATATGTGCGTCTACGACGAGACAGTTGACGACAGCAAGGATCTGACGATTTTCGACCCCGAGGCCACGTGGAAGCAGAAAACCGTCTATAATTTCACTGCGCGGGAGCTTCAGGTGCCGATCTTCAAAAGTGGCAAGCTGGTGTACACGCTGCCGACGCTGGAGGAAATCCGCGCCTACTGCCGCGAGCAGGTTGACTCGCTCTGGGACGAGGTCAAGCGCTTCGATAACCCGCACACCTACTACGTTGACCTGTCGCAGAAGCTCTGGGATATCAAATACGCCCTGCTGAAGAACAGCTCCGGAGGCCGCAATGAGAAAAAGTAACACGCGGCGCACCGCCCTTTGCGGCGTGCTGGCGGCGCTGGCCGTGGCGCTGATGTTCCTCGGCGGCACGGTGCCGTTTGCCGCTATCGCCTGTCCGGTGCTGGCCTCGCTGGTGCTCATTCCGGTCTACGCCGAGTGCGGCAGCCGCTGGGGGCTTTTGTGGTATCTGGCCGTGGCGGCGCTGGGCGTGCTGCTCGCGCCGGATAAGGAATGCGCGGTTTTGTTCGTCTTTTTCGGCTACTACCCCATGCTGCGCCACCGCTTCGGCCATATGCGCAGCGCCGCTTTGCGCTGGGTTTGCAAGCTGATCTACGTCAACGCGGCAATCCTTGCCGCCTACGGGCTGATGCTGTTTGTGTTCAAGCTCTCCGCGCTGGTGCAGGAGTTTGCCGACACGGGAAAGTGGATGCTCGCGGCGCTGGTGCTGCTGGCAAACGTCACCTTCGTGATCTACGATCTGCTCATCGACCGGCTGGAGGTTTTTTACCACGCCAAGCTCCGAACAAAGCTGAAACTATAAAAAAGGAGTTACCGTTATGAAGCGTTTTCTTGTAATTCTTCTGGCAGCTTCCATGCTGCTGTCGCTGTTGACCGGCTTTGCCGGCGCGGCAAAGGAGGCCGACACGTGGGAGCAGATTCTCGCCTATGAGGCAAAGCATCTGCGCAGGACGCGCGGCGTCAACGACAAGCTGACCGCTGCGGACTACGCAGCGCTCTCCGGCGATATCGCCGAGATCGTCATGGCCTCTGCCGACTACACCGAGGGCACCTGCACCTACAACGGCACGAACGCCATGTTCTTCTGGGAGGATGCCGACGGCGAGCCGCAGGGCTATTCGCCCTCCCTCCGCGCCAGAATTGCAGCCGGCGCGACCGGCGAGCCGACCGAGAACGTAACCGAGACGGTTTCCTACGCATCCCGCGGCGGCACCTCGACCGGCAAAAACGTCTACGTCATCGGCCCGTGGTATGGCCGGGACATCTCCTTCACCAACCAGTACAAGACCGAGGGACAGCGCATCGCTAAGGCCACCGGCGGCACGTACACGTGCTATTCCGGCACGGACGCAAACATCAACAATGTCGCCAAGGCCGTGTCCGACGGCGCGGTTGTGATCTTTGACTCCCACGGTACCACTGACTATGACAATTGGCGGGGCTATTACCCTGATGATGGATCCGTTCTCTACGACAGCGTTACCAAGGCAAATTCCTCTTACCTCACGCTGACAACCGGCACCGGGCTCACTTCCAGCGACAAAGCAGCGGTCGCCGGCAAGTACCGTACATACTACCACGCATGGAGCTATACGAGTACAGGCGGCGACAAGGTTTACTGCGTGGATGGCACGGTCATTGCCAATCACATGACAAAAAATGCCCAGAACAGCATGCTCTGGATGCCCATCTGCCTCGGCATGGCGACGGAGGGCATCTGCACCCCGCTGCGCGCAAAGGGCGTTGAAACGGTCTACGGCTACTCGCAGTCCGTCACTTTCAAAGGCGACTACGCCTACGAGGAAACCTTCTGGGACTCCATGATTGACGGCAAGACCGTCGCCGAATCCGCCGCCGTAATGAAGGCCCTGCACGGCAGCTGGGATCCCATGTACGCAGAACTCCCCTACTACAACACCGAGGCCAAGGCGCAGAAGTACTTCGTCGCCTTCCCTGTCGTCGTCTCCTCCGAGGACGCATTCCCCGGCCAGCGCTCGGTCGTCTCCGGCGGCAGCGCCGCCAGCTACGGCGCAGACCGCGTACAGACGGTCAAATCCACGTGGAGACTCACCAGCGCCTGCGAGCACAGCTACGCCTACGCCATGACGAAAGCCCCGACCGTTTCTGCCGCAGGCACGCTGACCGGCACCTGCACGAAATGCAGTGAGACCGTCTCCGTGACCCTCCCGAAGCTGGACACGGAGAATTATACCTACGCCGTGGAAACCCCCGCCGTCTGCAATGCCGACGGCAGCGCCGTCTACACGTGGAACAACACGGCCTACGGAACCTACCGCTTCCCCGTGACCCTGCCGAAAACCAACGCACATACCTACGATGCCGGAACGGTCACCAAGCAGCCGACATGCAGGGAGGCGGGTGTGAAAACCTACACCTGCACCGTCTGCAGCGCGGTCAAGACAGAGCCGATTGCAAATCTCCCTTGCCCCAGCGCGGTCTTTACCGACATCGGGCAGAACGCGTGGTATCACGATCCGGTCGATTACATGGTGGAGCACGGGCTGATGAACGGCGTCGGCAAAAACGCCTTCGCCCCCGAGGATCAGCTCACCCGCGCCATGCTGGCCACGATCCTCTACCGCGTCAGCGGCGACACCGCCGCGCACGGCCACCCCTTCACAGACGTTCCGGCGGGCCAGTGGTACTCCGACGCGATTGCGTGGGCGTATGAAACCGGCGTCGTCAAGGGCACAGACGCGACGGTCTTCCGTCCGGAGGACAACGTGATCCGAGAGCAGGCCGCCGCCATGCTCTACCGCTTTGCCGGTTCCCCTGCCGCCACCGGCGACGTTACCCGCTTCCGTGACGCGAATCAGATTTCCGGTTACGCCGTCGAGCCGCTCCGCTGGGCGGTTGGCACGGGCATCATCAACGGCAAGGATGCCGTAACGCTCGACCCCACCGGCACGGCCACCCGCGCGGAAATCGCCAAAATTCTTGCCTTCTGGCTGGCAAAGCAGGCCTGACCGCAGGCCCGCGAAGGAGAACGGTATGACCGAACGTTTTACGCAAAGTGCGCCGCAGCGGCAAGCCCTGTTTCAGCCCGACTGCCCGATCTACGTCCACTGCTTCTGTATCTGCACCGATCGCGTCACCGGCGCGGCCTTCGCGCAGGTACGCATGGTCAACCGGTCGGCCTGGACGGTTGCTGCCGTCTGGCTGCGCCTGGAGAGCGAGCGCGGCAGCCGGACGGCGCTGCTGACCGACCTCGCGGCGGCTCCCTGCACGGTATTCGGCGAGGCGCAGCTGCTCCCGCTCGGTGACCGTGCGCCCGCCGCGCTGGCCGTTACGGTAGAACGCATCGTGTTCGACGGCGGTCTGCGCTGGGAGCGCCCCGCGAAGGACCGGCTGCTCACGCCCGAGGCGGCCGGCTGGACGCGCTGCTCCTGCGGTCTGCCGAATCCGTCGGATGCGGCACTCTGTCCACTGTGCGGCCGCCTGCTGCGGGACGCGCCGGAGGAGCGCACCGTGACGCAGCAGCCGGTCTGTGCCGTAACGCCGTGCATGCCGGAGACGCTAAACGCCTCGCCTGAGGAAGATTTTTCCCTCTCAGACGACGCCGAAGACTGGCCGGAGGATGACGTGCCGGAGGGTCTGCCCTGTTGGCTGACGATTTTGTTCTGCATTCTCGCCACGCTCGCCCTGATGGCCATTGCGGCGGTTGCCGCGCTTTGTGTCTGGAAGCGTGTCCGGTAAAATTTTTTCAAAATTCGAAAATTTTTTCAAAAAAGCAGTTTACAAAACGTGAGAAACATGGTATACTCCTCGATAGATGATTAGCGTTCGCAGCCCCGTGTAACGTTGTCATGATATCCCCAAAAAATCTAAAGAAAGCAGGTCGTTAACTATGCCGCAGTTTGTACAGACAGAACAGCAGAAGGAACTGATCGAATCCCTGGTGCAGGATCTCCCCGCATACCGCAAGAAAATGAGAATGTCTCAGGCTGAGCTTGGCGAAGCCGTCGGCAAGAGCCGTCAGAAGATCTCCGAGATGGAGCGCGGCGCTGCCCCCCTCGGCTGGGATACCTATCTGGCCATCCTCATGGTTCTCGGCGCACACGGTGTCCTCGAGCCCAGAGGCCGCGACGCAGAGCGTCTCGCCGCCACCGGCAGACTCATCGGCGGCCGGATTCGCCTTTGATTTTTGAACACAAACGGAGCCGCTTCTTACGGAAGCGGCTCCGCTTCTTATGGAAAAGGCATTGACAACCCGCGGCGTTTGCTTTATCATAGTCGTAGAGAATCATTTCTTCCACGGAGGTAGGGATATGAAGCAGAAGGTCATGGTTTTCGGTAGCTGCGTCGTCGATCTGATGGCGCGCGCGCCGCATCTTCCCGTCCCGGGCGAGACGGTTAAGGGCAGCCTGTTCCGGCAGAGCGCGGGCGGCAAGGGCTTTAATCAGGGCATTGCAGCCTGCAAGGCGGGCGGCGATGTGACAATGGTCACAAAGCTCGGCCGCGACAGCCTTGCGGACGTGCCGCTGCGGGAAATGGACGCCGCCGGGATGGCAAAGGACGCCCTGTTCTATAATGACGAGGTCGGCACCGGTGTTTCCCTCATCATGGTCGACGAGCAGACCAGTCAGAATAAAATCATTATTGTTCCCGGCTCCTGCGCCACCATTACGGCGGCAGACATTGCGGCCATCGAGGAGCGCCTTAAGGCCTCGGCCTACCTGCTGCTGCAGCTTGAGATCAATCAGGACGCCAACGAAGCCGTTGCAGCGCTGGCGAAGCGCTGCGGCGTCAAGGTTATCCTCAATACAGCCCCCTGTCAGCCCGTTTCCGACGAATTCCTGCACGGCACGTGGCTGGTCACACCAAACGAGGTCGAAGCCGAGGCCCTGACCGGTATCGCGGTCAGCGATTTGCAGAGCGCCGACCGTGCCGCCGCCGCACTCTTTGCCCGCGGTGTAGAAAACGTCCTGATTACCCTCGGCAGCCGCGGCGTATATCTCAGCACCGGCGGGCACTCCGAGATCATTCCGGCCTATCACGTCAAGGCCATCGACACCACCGGCGCGGGCGATGCCTTCAACGGCGGTCTGCTGACCGCCTTGTCCGAGGGCAAGTCCCTCCGCGAGGCCGCCGTCTTTGCCAACGCGCTGGCCGCGCTGTCCGTCCAGCGCCTCGGCGCTGCGCCCTCCATGCCAACGCGGGCGGAGATCGACGCCTTCCTTGCCGAGCAGAACTGACAACAGCCGGACATCTGCGGATGTCCGGCCCATTCTAGCTGTCAAAATGTCCAATTTTGTCATTGCGAGGCCCTGAAAGGGCCGTGGCAATCCGCTTCCCTTTCCCTGCGCCGCAGCGCCTCGGCTCCCTCTTTGAGAGAGCTGGCACGCCGCAGGCGTGACCGAAGGAGTTCCTGCGCCCGCAGGCGCAAGTTGCAGGATGGTTTGCGGTTAAATCGACGCTGCCTGCACGAGATTGCCACGTCGCTTCGCTCCGACCGGCAAGCGGAGTGCCCGCATCTGTAAGGCGGCAGAGCC
>CAKUNB010000047.1 GCA_934668285.1 uncultured Oscillospiraceae bacterium
CCTGCATCCAACCGGCGGCCAGATAGACGGCGGTGAAGAGAATTGCCGCGCAGCCTGCCGCCGTGCGGGCAATCCTGCCCCAGCCGCGCCGCGAAATGCGGCAGATCAGCCGCGCCGCGCCCTCAATGATGAGCCAGAACACCGCCAGATGGATAAAGCAGATGATCGCGTTGATATAGCCCATCGTCAGCGACAGCACCAGCGCCAGCAGGAGCGTCAGCCCGATGCCGAACAGGACGCGCCGCCAGCGCTTCCCACCGGCCAGCGCCTCAATAAATGAGAGCCGCGAAAGCCGGTTTGCAATATAAAAGAAGCATCCGCCTGCGCAAAGCAGCGCGAGTGCAGAAATCAGAATCCACATAGAAAGAACCAGTCCTGTTTTGTGTTTGTTAGATATGATAATACACCCGTGCTGTGTTGTCAATACAAAAGCCCTTTTCAAATCGGGGAAACTATGCTATAATACTACCCGAAAGGGAACGATTTTTTACCTGCCGCGCGAAACCGGCAGTGATTTTCTCAAAAGGAGCGAACGTGATGAAAAAGCTGATTTGTTTTGCGGCGGCGCTGGTGCTGCTGCTTGCCCTGTCCGCCTGCGCGCGCAACGAGCCGCTGCCAACGGAGGCACCTGACCCGACCGTAACCGCCGCGCCGACGGAGCCGGAGACGGAGCAACCCTCCGAGCCTGCCACAACCACGCCGACGGAGCCGACCACGGAGCAGCCGGAGACGGTCGTCTGCGCAGTGTCCGACAAGCGCGGCACGCTGTTCAAAAACAGTTCGGGCGAGACGTGGCTCAGCGTCTGCGTGACCGTGCGCAACGACGGCACCGGACCGGTCAGCCTGCCGCTGATGGAGCTGACGGCCTCCCGAGACGGCGCGGCGCTGAAGACTTTCTCCGGCCTGACGGCCTATCCGAATGTGATCGCGGCAGGGGAGAGCGCCTGCTATTATGACGAGGCGCGGGTGGACACGGACGCGACCGGCGCGGCGGAGCTGGCCTTTACGCTTGCGCCGGAGGCCGCGGCGGAGACTGACGTCGTGCGCTATACGGTGATGGAAGTCCAGCTGCGCGATTCCGTCTACGGCGGCCTGACCCTGACCGGCAAGGTCAAGAATGAGACCGACGAGGACAGCAAGGGCATGGTCTGCGTCGCGTCGATCCTCTACGACGAGAGCGGCACGGTGATCGGCGTGCTGTACGCCTACCTGCCGGACAAGCTCGCCGCAGGCAAGACCGTGAGCTTCACGCTCGACAGCTTCATGCTCCCCGCCGAAGCCACCGCCGCCACCGTCGCCGACATCCAGACCTTCGCCTACCCTGCATAAAGAGATAGAAAACGAGATTGCACGTTCAACGTTGTAATTTTACGCAGAGGATTTAATAGAGATGATGAAAAGGGAGGGGCTTTTGTGACATTTGGTGAGAAAATTCGAGCCTTGCGGGAGGTCAACAACTTATCACAAGAAGAACTGTCGAAAGAAATTGGTACTGATGTACATACGATCGCGGATTGGGAGTCGGATGCTGCCGTTCCCAACGTGATCGAGCTTTCACGGTTGTGCAGCATCTTTTCAGTTTCTGCGGATAAGTTGATCGCTAATGCAGCGTCGGAGCATACGGAAACGCGCGTAAACAAGGAGCCTGTCGAAGAATCTCAAAGTGTGCCGATGGTGAAAGCGAACCCGAAACGACTGAAGATTTTACTTGCGGTCATTTTGTTGGCAGTATGCGTTGCGATTGCCCTTACTGTATTCTTTTTAACACGGAAAACAGAATCTGCTGACAATGTAGCATCCGAAACAGAAGTGACAGAAAAACTGGTTTTCTCGGAAGATACTGACGCAATCGATGCTGCGGATGCGTCCGTTGTGACGGTTTTCTGTTATGACATGGACGAAGAATTAACGGCGACCGGAAGCGGATTTGTCGCGTTTGACGGCCAGACTGTGGTGACGAATTACCACGTGATGAAATCCGCTTACACGTGTAAGATCACGACCAATCAAGATGTATCTTATGAGGTGACCGGAATTCTTGCGTTTTCAAAGGAACGGGACATCGCAATTCTGAAGCTCGAAAAGGACACTGAGCTGGAGCCGTTGACGTTTGGAAGCTCTGATGGCCTTAAAAAGGGTGCGCATATTCTTGCGATTGGCAGTCCACTGGGGATAAAGAATACCGTATCGACAGGCGTGGTAAGCGGAAGGCCGACGATTGATGGCATTGAGGTTTTGCAATTTACGGCACCGATTTCCGAGGGAAGCAGCGGCGGAGCGCTGTTCGACGAAGATGGAAATGTGGTTGGCGTCACGTTTGCTTCATACGTGGATGGGCAGAATCTGAATTTAGCGATTCCGATTGAACTGGTGAGCAAAACAAAGGAAGCGGCTAGGACGGAATGGGCAGTTTCAAAAATCTATAGCAATGAACATCCGTATGCGAAAATACTTGAAAAATATAAGGATGCGGAGAAGGTCACAATTGGCGAGCTGATTCGCAACCCACAACGTTATTCGGGAAAAGTGGTAAAGCTATACGGATATCTCTCTAGTATATACATTGTTGAAAATGAGTACTATAAGTTCGATACGAAGAATCTGAAAGAGTATACAGAATATTTATTCATTGCAGAGGAAAATGCGGTTACTGGTAACGGTGAGTATGATCATGACTTGTTTTACGAATTGGCAAGAAGAACCGGAGAATTACGGTCAATCATGATTATGAACATAATGCGCAATGAAAATAATAATTATCTTGTAACAGACGATGTCGGTGAACTGGTTTGTTGCGTGGGAGAGTTTGAGTATTATACGAGCGAGGATGTTCCCGGACTTGCAACGTTTTCGGCAGATGTGATATTTAATCCAGATTGACGGTTTATAAACTAGAAATCGAAAAGATAACGATTGCTGTTAACAGTTAGAAAGGAGGCGCACTCATGCGTCTTAGTCCGATCGCCGTGTTTGATTCCGGCGTGGGCGGCATCAGCGTCCTGCGTGCGCTGCGGCGAGAGCTGCCGCAGGAGAATTTTTACTATTTCGGCGACTCGGCCAACGCGCCCTACGGTTCGCGCCCGACCGAGGAGATCCGCCGCCTGACGATGGACCATGCCGACCGGCTGCTGGCGCGGTCCAAGGCGTTGGTTTTGGCCTGCAACACGGCGACCTCCGCCGCCATCGACGAGCTGCGGCAGCACTATCCCGACCGCATCATCATCGGCATCGAGCCTGCGCTCAAGCCTGCACTGCGTGCCTTTCCCGGCGGGCGCATCGTCGTGATGGCGACGGAGGCGACGCTGCGCGAACGGAAATTTGCCGCGCTTATGGCGCAGTATGCCGAGGATTGCGATATCGTTAAATGTCCCTGCCCTGATCTTGTGGCCTTCGTCGAGCGCGGCGAGCTGCACGGGGCGGCGCTGGAGCGGGTGCTGCGCGAGGAGCTGGCTCCCGCGCTGACGCCGCCGCCCGATGCCGTGGTGCTCGGCTGCACGCATTTTCCGTTTTTGCAGGACGCGATCCGCAACGTGGCCGGAGGCGAGCTGCGCTTTTTCGACGGCGCGGAGGGAACGGCACGGGAAACGCGCCGCCGCCTGACCGAGGTGGGTCTGCTCCTGCCGGAGGAACGAGAAGGCCGCATTACCCTCGAAAACAGCTCTGATGACCGCAAGCTGATCGACTTGGAGCGGCGGCTTTTGGACGCGTAAAAAAGTATAATAACAGCGGAGACGGTGGAAACACCATCTCCGCAATTTTTATTGCAGTACGCCGAAATGCTTCAAGGCGTTGACAAGACCGTCGTCGTCGCAGTCGTCGGTGATGTAGTCGGCGGCGGCCTTGGTGTCCGGTGCGGCGTTGCCCATGGCAACGCCGATTCCGGCGGCCTGCAGCATCTCGTTGTCGTTTTCCGAGTCGCCGAAGGCGATGCACTCCTCCGGCAGAATGCCGTACTGCTTCAGAACGCCGAGCATGGCGCGGCGCTTGCCGCCCTCTTTCGAAATCACGTCCTGCCCCAGCGGGTACCATTCCGTAATGACGCAGCTCGGGGCCAGCGTTTCGATTTCCTGCACGCGCTCTCGCCGCTGAAAGAGGACGATTTTATAGATCGGCAGCTCCAGCATCGGGCGCACGGGCGCGAGCCTCGGCGGGCGCGTGTGAATCGCGGCCAGCGCCTCCTCGGTGCGGGCGTCGAGATGGCTCAGGACGCTCTGCTCCGCGCCGACCACCCAGCAGGCGCAGCCGGTGCGCTCGGCCCAATCCAGAATGGCGGCGGCATCCGCATAGGGGATCGATTTGGCGTAGAGCAGCGTCCCGTCGGCGCTGTAGGCATCCTGCCCGTTGTCGGTGAGGTAGCCGACGAATTCCAGCCCGTCGAGCAGGTGCTCCGATGCAATCTCAAAGCGGGAGCGCCCCGTTGCGACGAAGCACAGAACGCCCGCTTTCCGCAGCGCGGCCAGCGCCTGCTTGGCCGACTCGGGGCAGACCTTTGTTTTCAGCGACACCAGCGTGCCGTCAATGTCAAAAAATGCAGCTTTTATCTTTCTCATGGCGGCTCCTGTCAGGTTGCGGTGATGACGACCTTTCCGTCTGCGGCGGTCAGCGCAATGGCGGTGATGGGAGCCTCAAAGCTGTCGATGATCTTCTCTGCGATGCCGTCCTCCAGCTCGCGCTGGATGGTGCGGCGCAGATTCCGCGCGCCGTAGGTGACGGAGTAGGACACCTTGACCAGATGGTCGATAATGCTCTCGTCCCACGTCAGCGCAACGCCGCGCTCGTCGAGGTTGGCCTTCAGCTCACCCAGCATGATCGCCGCGATGCCGCGGAAATTCTCCTCGCTCAGGCGGTTGAAGCAGACAATTTCGTCCACGCGGTTCAAAAACTCCGGCCGCAGGAACTCGGACAGCGCCTTCATGGCCTTGTCCTTGCTCTGCTCGGAAAGACTGCGGCCGAAGCCGACCGAGCCGTCCTTCCGGTCAGAGCCTGCGTTGGAGGTCATGACGATGACGGTGTTTTCAAAATTGACCACGCGGCCCTGCGCGTCGGTGATGCGCCCGTCGTCCAGAATTTGCAGCAGGACGTTCAGCACGTCCGGATGCGCCTTTTCCAGCTCGTCGAACAGGATAACGCTGTAGGGCTTGCGGCGGATTTTCTCGGTGAGCTGACCGGCTTCGTCGTAGCCGACGTAGCCGGGAGGTGAGCCGATGAGCTTGGAAACGGAGTGTCGCTCCATGTATTCTGACATATCCAGCCGGACCAGCGCGTCCACGGAGTCGAACAGCTCGTCGGCCAGCCGCTTGACCAGCTCCGTCTTGCCCACACCGGTCGAGCCGACGAAGATGAACGAAACGGGGTGCTTCTTTGTGGAAATGCCCACGCGGTTGCGGCGGATGGCAGAGCAGACGGCGGCAATCGCCTCGTCCTGCCCGACGATGTGCTGCTTGAGGCGCTGATCGAGGGAGCGGAGCTGCTCGTATTCCTGTGCGCGAATCTTGCTGGCGGGGATTTTCGTCCAAAGCTCGATCACGCGGGCGAGGTTTTCTATCGTCAGCACGGGCGCGGGCTTAGCTTCCAGCTCGGCAATCTCGCCGTCGAGGCGGCAGATGCTGCTGCGGAGGGTGGCCAGACGCTCAAAGTTTTCGTTTTCCGTGTCCTCTGTGAGCATTTTGACCTCTAACTGATAGTCGTCGCGCTCCTTGCGCTTTTCGGCGAGGTCGGAAATTTCCTTCGTGTGCAGATTGAGGTCGGAGCAGGCCTCGTCGAGCAGGTCGATCGCCTTATCCGGCAGGAACCGGTCGGTGATATACCGCTCGGAGAGAATCACGGCCTGCCGCGCGATCTCCGGCGTGACGCGCACGCCGTGGAACAGCTCGTAATAATGGGAAATGCCGCGAATGATCGACACGGACTCCTCGATGCTCGGCTCGGCGACCGTGACCGGCTGGAAGCGGCGCTCGAGGGCGGAGTCCTTCTCGATATATTTCCGGTATTCTGCAAAGGTCGTCGCGCCGATGACCTGAATTTCGCCGCGCGAGAGGGCGGGCTTGAGGATGTTCGCGGCGCTCATGGAGCCTTCCGCGTCGCCCGCGCCGACCAGATTGTGCACCTCGTCGATGACGAGAATGATATTTCCGCAGGCCTTGATTTCCGTAATGAGGCTCTTCATGCGGCTCTCAAACTGGCCGCGGAACTGCGTTCCTGCAACGAGAGAGGTCAGATCGAGCAGATAGACCTCCTTGTCGCGCAGCTTGAAGGGGACGTTCCCCGCGACAATGCGCTGGGCAAGGCCTTCGGCAATCGCCGTCTTGCCGACGCCCGGCTCGCCGATGAGGCAGGGGTTGTTCTTCTGGCGGCGGTTGAGAATCTGAATGACGCGCTCGGTTTCCGTTTCGCGGCCGATGATATTGTCGAGCTTGCCCTCCCGCGCCTTTGCCGTCAGGTTGAGGCAGTAGGTGTCGAGGAACTTGTGCTTCTTGCTCTTGGGCTTCTCGGCGGAAGGCTCCTTGCGCTCCGCAGGCTCCTCCTTCTTGGCAAGGTCGTTCCCGCCGAACAGGCGGTTCATGTGCGGGAAGGTAGCCGTGCGGCTGCCGACCTCGTCCTCGTCGTCCTCGTCCGGCTGCTGCATCAGGGACATCATTTCGCCGCTGAGGGCTTCCAGATCCTCGTCGGAAATGCCCATGCGCTGAACGATATCGTCAACCTGCTTGATGCCAAGCTCCTTTGCGCATTTCAGGCACAGGCCCTCATTTGTGGTCTGACCGTTTTCCACCTTCGTGATGAAGATCACGGCGACGTTCTTTTTGCATTTGCTGCAGAGTGTAGGTTTCATTTGGGATACCTCCTAACAGGGAAAATCAGGGAATCCACCGCGCGGCAGTCCGAGCGTTGATGCACCAGACGGTGCCGTCTTCTCGGAGGCAGAAGCCTTCGGCCTCTGTCTGGCCGCACAGCCGGAAATCGCGCGTGTAAACGCGCAGAGAAGCTTCAAATTGCAGGGCGAGATACTCGCCGCAAAGCGCCGCGCCCGTCGGCTCGGTCTCGACCGTGACGGCTGCAAGCAGTGCACCGTCCGCGTCATAGAGCTGCACCGTGTCGTCCTTTGCCGTCAGCAGGGCGTTTTCCCCCTGCGCCAGCAGGCGGCTGTCCGGCAGGGTGAGCAGCGGCGTGCCATCCGTGCGGTAGAGCGAGACGCCCTCGCTGCCCGCGACGTAGAGCGCTTCCCCGGACAGGAAGCCGCAGGCATACGGCATGCCGTCCAGCGGCCAAGTCAGCGGCGCGTCCTCGGAATCGCACCGGTAGAGGCAAAGCGTGCTTTCAAAGGCAAGGCCGCGTTCGCCCAGCGCCGTGACCGCCGCGAGAGAGGCGTCCGGCGAGAGCGCGCAGGTGTTCAGAAAGGCGGTTTTTGCGCGGTAGCGAAAGCGCAGCGCACCGGTCGGGTCGTAGACCTCCAATACGGCGCGGCAATCTGCCGTATCGAACAGCAGCGCATAGCCGCCATTTTCTGCAACGGCTGCGTCGAACAGCGCCCCGTCCGCCGCCAAGGGCTGCGGGGTCTCGCGCAGCAGGGCGAAGCTCCGCCCCGCCTCGTCAAAGACCAGCAGCTGCTCCCCGCTGCGCCGGAAGCGCGGCGCGGAAAAATCGGCGGGATATTCTGCGGCGGACCCGTCCGCCGCGTAGCGCCAAAGCGCCGTCTCACCGGCACAGAACAGTGCGTCGCCCTGCGCGGTAAACGCGCCGTCTGCAACGGAAAAGCTGACCGGCGCGGCGAACCAGCGCTGCACGGGGTCGAGCAGGGGCGTGGTCAGCGCCAATACGATCAAAAATCCAAGAAAAATGAATAGAAAGGCCAAGCCGAAGCGAAGCCAGGGGCGGTTTCTCTCTGTCTGCGCCGTGCGATGCACGTTAGCGGACATGAAACACTTCCTTTCCGTCGTCATACCAAAGCTGGGTCATGAACAGCCCGCCCGGCGGGACTGTCGGGCCTGCGGCGGTGCGGTCGCCGCGCTCCAAAATTGCGCCGATCTCGTCGGGATCGATCTTGCCCTCGGCGGCGTAGACCACCGTGCCTGTCATGGCGCGCGCCATGTTATAGAGAAAGCCGTTGGCGCAGATACGGCAGAAGATCAGCTCGCCCTGCCGCTCCACCTCAAAGTGATGCACCGTCCGAACGGTGGATTTCACGTCCGTGCCGACGGAGCGGACGGCAGCAAAATCGTGCGTCCCGACGAACTGCGCGGCGGCGCGGCGCATGATATTTTCGTCGAGATGCTTGGGATAAAACCACGCGCGATTGACATAGAACGGGTCGCGCATGCGGGAATTGTAGATTTGATAGGTATATTCCTTGCGGACGCAGGAGCCGATGGCGTTGAAGCCCTCATGCACCTCTCGCGCGTCGTAGATCAGAATGTCCTGCGGCAGATGGGTGTTGAGCGCGTAGGGGAGACGGTCGACGGGAATGCGGCTGTCCGTGCGGAAATTTGCGACGTAAACGCGGGCGTGCACACCGGCGTCCGTCCGGCCGCAGCCGGTCAGATGCACCGGATGCCCGACCACGCGGGCGGCGGCCTCCTCGATCGTCTGCTCGACCGTTCGGGCGTTTTTCTGCACCTGCCAGCCGTGGTAGGCCGAGCCGTCATACTTCAAAAACAGAGCAATATTGCGCATCCGTCCACCTCCTACAGCCCGAAGCAGCGCAGGACGATCACGCCTGCAAGCACCGCTGCACTGACCAGCATCGCAGTCAGATCGGCAGCACCGAAGCGGAGCTGCTTGAGCTTCGTCCGGCCTTTACCGCCGTGGTAGCAGCGGCATTCCATGGCCGTCGCCAGCTCGTCGGCGCGGCGGAACGCGCTGACAAAGAGCGGAACGAGGATCGGAATCAGCGCCTTGGCGCGGCGGAAGATGTTGCCGGTTTCAAAATCCGCGCCGCGCGCCTTCTGCGCCGCGATGATCTTGTCTGTTTCCTCGATCAGCGTCGGAATAAAGCGCAGCGCAATGCTCATCATCATGGCAAGCTCGTGCACCGGAAAGTGCAGCCGCTTGAGCGGGGAGAGCAGGGATTCCAGACCGTCCGTCAGCGCAATCGGCGAGGTCGTGTAGGTCAGCAGGAAGGTGCCCATGACCAGCAGCATGATCCGCAGCACAAGGAAAAAGGCGTTGGTCAGGCCTTCCTTTGTAATCCGGAAAATCCACCACTGCGCCAGAACCTCGCCGTCGGTGAAAAAGAGATTCAGCAGGGAAGTAAAGAGAATGATGATCAGCAGCGGCTTCAGGCCGCGCAGCAGCGCCTTTGGCCGGATGCGCGAGAGCACGACGGCCGTGACCAGAAACAGCGCCATCAGGCCGTAAGAAACAAACCACTTGCAAAGAAACAGTGCAACGATGTATACCAGCACCAGCAGGATTTTTGTTCTTGGGTCGAGCCGGTGAACGGGCGTATTGCCCGGGAAATACTGGCCCAGCGTGATATCCTTCAGCATCCGCGCCCGCCTCCCTTCAGCGCCCGAAGCTGCCGGAGCGCATCGTCAAGGCTGTAGGTTGCCGGATTGACCGGAAGCCCCAGCTCCCGCAGGCGCAGAAAGAGCTGCGTGACCTGCGGGACGGTCAGACCGATGGCCTTCAGCTCCTCGGCGTGGGAAAATACCTCGGCGGGGGACGCAAGATAGGCAATTTCGCCCTCGTTCAGCACCAGCAGCCGGTCGGCCATGACGGCCACGTCGTCCATCGAGTGGCTGACCATTACAACGGTCGCGCCGGTGGCCGCGCGGTAGGCGCGGATATTGTCGAGAATGGAGGCGCAGCCCGCAGGGTCAAGTCCCGCCGTCGGCTCGTCAAAGATGACGATTTCCGGCTCCATTGCAATCACACCCGCAATGGCAACGCGGCGCTTCTGGCCGCCGGAAAGATCGAAGGGCGACTTTTCCAGATCAGCGCGCGCAACGCCCGCAAAGTCCGCCGCCCGAAGGACGCGGGCGTTGATCTCCTCTGCGCTCAGCCCCATATTTTTCGGGCCGAAGGCGATATCCTGCGCCACGGTGTCCTCAAAGAGCTGATATTCCGGATACTGGAAGACAAGCCCGACGCGAAAGCGCGCGCTGCGCGTGGTCTGCTTGTCCTTCCAGATGCTGGTTCCGTCCAGTAAAACGTCACCTTCGCTGGGCTTTAAAAGACCGTTCAGATGCTGGATGAGGGTGGACTTCCCGGAGCCTGTATGGCCGATGATTCCGAGAAATTCACCCTTCTCAATATGAAAATTCAGATGCTTCAGCGCCGTGTGCTCAAAGGGCGTTCCGGCGCTGTAGGTATGGCAGAGGTCTCGGACCTCAATGATGGCAGATGACAAGGGGGCCTCCTTCTGTGGTCAAGCCTTCGCCCAGAAGCAAAGTGCCTGCGCACATTCTTCAATGGAAAGCGCGTCGAGCGGGAGCGATTCTCCGTCCTGACGGAGCGCATAGAGCAGCTGTGTGGTTGCGGGGACATTCAGGCCTGCGCTTTGCAGCAGCTCGACCTGTGGAAAGACCTCCTTTGGCGTGCCGTCGAGCAGAATACCGCCCCGATCCATGACGATTACACGGCGGGCACGGATCGCTTCGGTCATGTGATGCGTAATAAGAAGGACGGTAATGCCCTTTTCCCGATTGAGCCGCTCGATGGTGGCCAGCACCTCCTCGCGGCCGTGCGGGTCAAGCATGGCCGTCGGCTCGTCGAGGACAATGCATCGCGGCTCCATCGCAATCACGCCCGCGATGGCCACGCGCTGCTTCTGGCCGCCGGAGAGCAGGTTGATCCACAGGTGCGCCAGCGTTTCGGCGGTAATTCCCGGACTCACGGAAGTCGTTTTCGGCTCGGGCTGACCCGATGCG
>CAKUNB010000048.1 GCA_934668285.1 uncultured Oscillospiraceae bacterium
CCGTGCAGGCGTGCACGCGGTAGCGCGCCATCACGTCCCGCGCACCCTTGTTCAGCGTGGTCATGAGCGCCTTGGCCTTGGCCTTGCCCTCCTCGGAGAGCAGGTCGGCCTTGGCCGCCGTGGTGTAAACGCCGATGCCGAGCGGCTTGGTCAGAAACAGCACGTCGCCCGCCTTCGCGCCGGAGTTCGTCAGCAGCCTGTCTGGATGCACAAAGCCGGTGACGGCAAGGCCGTACTTCGGCTCGTCGTCGAGGATGCTGTGGCCGCCGGTGATGATCGCACCGGCCTCGTAGACCTTGTCGTAACCGCCGCGCAGCAGCGCGTGCACGGCCTCCTTTGGCAGCGAATCCGGCACGGCCATGATATTCAGCGCCAGCTTCGGCTCACCGCCCATCGCGTAGACGTCCGACAGCGCGTTTGTCGCGGCAATCTGGCCGAAGGTATAGGGATCGTCGTCGATCGGCGGAAAAAAATCCACCGTTTGCACCAGCGCCAGCTCGTCGGAGATGCGGTAGACCGACGCGTCGTCCGACTTGTCAAAGCCGACCAGTAGATTCGGGTCGTGATGGACTTTGATGCCGTCGAGCAGCTTTGCAAGCACGCCCGCGCCGACCTTTGCGCCGCAGCCGGCGCATTTTGCCAGCTTGGTCAGTTTAATATCTTCCATATCGTCCCTCCGAGAAACGTAAAATTGCTTCCAGCACGCCGCCGCCGATGGCGAGCGCCTTGTCCGAAACCAGATCGCAGTATTCCCGCACGCCGCGCGGGTCCACGTCTCCGGCCTTCATGCCGCGAAAGACCGGCGTGCCGTCGGCCAGAATGCCGCGCAGCATGCCGTCGATCTGGCACAGCATGGGAACGCCCTCTACCGTACCGGCCACGTCGCCCTGCCGGACGCTTGCGCCGATGTCGAGCCGCTGGCGGAAGATGCCGTCCGCCGGTGCGCGCAGCACGCGCTCGCCTGCAAAGCCGCCGATGAGGCCGGGAATGTTGGTGTTCGGCAGGGGAGAGCCGTGCGTGATCACGCGGCCGAGCGTGTGGCCGCGCATGGTTTCCACGCAGGCGTGGCAGTCCACTCCGGCGGTAAAGCCCGGCCCGACGCCGATGACGCAGGGCGCGTCAGTCCGCTTCGTCCCGAGATTGCGCTTGGCAAGGATGGCATCGATTAGCGCGTCGGGCCGCAGCGCGGAAACGCAGGCCGCCTCGGGATCGGCCAGCACGGCGACTTCGCGGGCCGCTGCGATGCGCCGCGCCTCCTCGGGCGAGGCCGCAAAGCGGGCAGTGACGTCCTCCACCTGCATCGTGCCGAACAGGATCGCCTGCGAGAAGCAGACGGTGCGGCGAATTGCCGTCGGGCGCGGCAGGTCGGTCATGATGATCTGAAAACCGGCGTGGTGCAGGCGAAGCGCAATGCCGGAGGCAAGGTCGCCTGCGCCGCGGATCAATACGAGCATATCAGTTCCCTCCTTTGCAGCGCTGCAATGACGGTGGGGTAGGGCAGCAGCGCCTTTAATTTCAGCGCCGGAACCACCTGATCCCGCAAGTCGCCCTGATTGATGACGACGCGGCGGGACAGATTTTCCGCAATCAGCGCCTTGGCGACGGCCTGCGGCGTGGCGATGGCAGCGCCGTCGGTCAGTGCCGCAAAGCGCTCCGGCCGGTGCACGACCTCGGCAACGGGGCGATTCAGCCCCGACGCGCCGACGACGGTGAGAACCCGCGCGGTATTTTCCGGTATCACCGGCTCATGGGGCGCGTGCGCCTTGAGTGGCAGCCGGTGCGAGCCGTCGGCCTCGACCAGTACATATTCCGCGAGCCGCGCCAGCTCCGCAAAGCTCTGCTGCGGCGCGGTCAGCTTGCCGCCCTCGCAGGGTGTGCCGACGACGGCGATTCCCTGCACGGCTTTGACCGTCTCCGTATACGGCAGATGCTCTGGCGGGAAAATATGCGTCGTCGTAGTAACAATGACGCTGCCCTTGTGCGACAGCTCATCTGCCAGAAGGTACAGCAGCGTCGTCTTTCCGCCGCTGCCGATGATGGCCGTCACGCCGCGCGAAACCTGTAACAGCTCACAAAATTGCACGGCAGCACCTCCTCGTGATTCTATCTATAGAATAACACGTCGAACGCCGTTCGTCAATAGCGTATGCCGCGCCCGTCCGCAAAAATCGAAGAAAAAAGTTGACGCAGGGGGGTAAAACTGTGTATAATAACTGCATGGAACAGAAATTCAGACCGATCCTGTCCGTGCGTCTCTTTGCGGGTGAGGCAAAATGCTTTGGCCCCGGCGTTGCGGAGCTGCTGCATCGGGTGGAGGAGTACCACTCGCTGCGCTCTGCCGCCAACTCCATGTGCATGGCCTACTCGAAGGCGTGGACGGTTATGAAAAATGCCGAGGCAGCGCTCGGCTTCCGACTTCTGGTATCCTCGACCGGCGGCAAAAACGGAGGAGGTGCGACACTCTCGCCCGAGGCAAAAAAACTCTTGACCGCCTATGAGGACTACTGCACCCGCGTCCGCAGCTTTGCAGCCGACGCCTTTACCGACCTATTCCGCGACGTTCTGCCGTAAAAAAACAGGCGCACGGCCCATTTTCTGGGCCGTGTGCCTTGCTTTTACAATGACGTTTTCACTCAGCCTTCCTTTACGTCCGGAAGCTTGGCGAGGCTTGACTCGATCTCGGCGTCCGTGGGGATGGTATCGGTCATCTCGCCGTCGTTGTATTTCTGATAGGCGACAAGGTCAAAGTAGCCGGTGCCGGTCAGGCCGAACACGATGGTCTTTTCCTCGCCGGTTTCCTTGCACTTGAGCGCCTCGTCGATGGCGACGCGGATGGCGTGGCTGCTCTCCGGCGCGGGCAGGATGCCCTCCACACGTGCAAAGGTCTCCGCCGCCTCAAAGACAGCGGTCTGCTCCACGCTGGTCGCCTCGATCAGGCCGTCGTGGTAAAGCTGAGAGACAATGCTGCTCATACCATGATAGCGCAGGCCGCCCGCGTGATTTGCCGAGGGGATGAACGAGGAGCCGAGGGTGTACATCTTTTGCAGCGGGCAGACCATGCCGGTGTCGCAGAAGTCGTAGGCATACTTGCCGCGCGTCAGGCTGGGACAGGAGGCCGGCTCGACCGCGATAATGCGCATATCGGCCTCGCCGCGCAGCTTCTGGCCGACAAACGGGGCAATCAGGCCGCCCAGATTGGAGCCGCCGCCCGCGCAGCCGATGACGATGTCCGGCCGGATGCTGTACTTATCCATTGCGGCCTTCGTTTCCAGACCGATGACGCTCTGATGCAGCAGCACCTGCGACAGGACGCTGCCGAGCACATAGCGGTAGCCCTCGGTTTTGGTGGCGACCTCGACTGCCTCGGAAATCGCGCAGCCGAGCGAGCCGGTCGTTCCGGGGAATTCGGCGTTGATCTTTCTGCCGATTTCGGTCGTCATGGACGGAGACGGCGTGACCGACGCGCCGTAGGTGCGCATGACCTCGCGGCGGAAGGGCTTCTGCTCATAGGACACCTTGACCATGAAGACCTTGCAGTCCAGCCCCAGATACGAGCAGGCCATCGACAGCGCCGTGCCCCACTGGCCCGCGCCGGTCTCGGTGGTCACGCCCTTGAGACCCTGCTTTTTGGCATAGTAGGCCTGCGCAATGGCGGAGTTGAGCTTGTGGCTGCCGGAGGTGTTGTTGCCCTCGAACTTATAGTAGATGTGCGCCGGCGTGTTGAGCTTCGTTTCCAGACAGTAGGCGCGGACGAGCGGCGACGGACGGTACATCCGGTAAAAATCGCGAATTTCCTGCGGGATGGGGATAAAGGGGGTATCGTTATCCAGCTCCTGCTCGGCAAGCTCGCGGCAGAACACCTGTGACAGCTCGTCGAGCGTCATGGGCTGGTGCGTCGCGGGGTTGAGCAGGGGAGCGGGCTTATTCTTCATGTCCGCGCGGACGTTGTACCATGCCTTCGGCATTTCCGATTCTTCCAGATAGATTTTGTACGGGATTTCCATGATGTATTCTCCTTTCATTTTTTCGGGATAGGAGATAAAGAAACTCCTGTCCCAGATTTTGCTGGGACAGGAGTGAAATTACAATCCTGCGGTGCCACCCGGCTTGACGCTTTCGCGCCCACTCTTGCGCACTGACATGCGCCGACCCTTGATAACGGAGCGCCAACTCCGTCTTGCCTACTCAATTCAGCTTGCCCTCCGATGCCCATTCGACGCGCCCGTCCGTACCGCACTCCCACCGCTGGCGGCTCTCTGAGACTTCCGAAACGCATTTACTTACGCATCATCTTCGGTTTTTTGCATATTATCACAAGAATGCGGCTTTGTCAACTCCTGCGGAAAACTTTTTTTAAAAATTGTTGCGTCGCATCGGAGTTTGTGGTACTATTATTGTATTAAGGCAGGCGCGTCTACTCCACAAAATAGACGCAGACCGCCAAGAAAGGAGAAAAAATCTTCCCGCAGGACCTGCGGTGCAGCAGTGTGGAGACCTGCTGTAAAGCGTGCCGCTCCATCGCGGGCGCGAGGGACGGGCAAGCGGAGGCTCCCGTTTCATGGTCGGTTGCATGGCTAGTGTAACACTGAAAAACATCAAGAAGATCTACCCGAACACAGAAAGCAAAAAGAAGAAGAAAAAGGGCGAGCCGGAGGAGCGTAAGGTCAACCTCCAGATCACCGAGGAAGGCGTCGTCGCCGTGCAGGAGTTCTCGCTGGACATCAAGGATCGCGAGTTTATCGTGCTGGTCGGCCCGTCCGGCTGTGGTAAGTCCACCACCCTGCGCATGATCGCCGGTCTGGAGGAAATCACCGACGGCGAGCTGTACATCGGCGACCGTCTGGTCAACGATGTCGCGCCGAAGGACCGCGATATCGCTATGGTCTTCCAGAACTACGCCCTTTATCCGCACATGACCGTTTACGAGAACATGGCCTTCTCCCTGAAGCTGAAGAAGGTCCCCAAGGACGAGATCAAGCGCAAGGTCATGGAGGCGGCGGAGATTCTCGGCATCACCGAGTATCTGGACCGCAAGCCGAAGGCCCTGTCCGGCGGCCAGCGTCAGCGTGTCGCCATCGGCCGCGCCATCGTCCGTAACCCGCAGGTGCTGCTGATGGACGAGCCGCTGTCGAATCTGGACGCGAAGCTGCGTAACCAGATGCGCGCGGAGATCATCAAGCTGCGTTCGAGAATCAATACAACCTTTATTTACGTCACCCACGACCAGACCGAGGCCATGACGCTCGGCGACCGCATCGTTATCATGCGCGACGGCTTCATCCAGCAGATCGGCACGCCGCAGGAGGTCTTTAACCATCCGCTGAACCTCTTCGTCGCGGGCTTTATCGGCACGCCGCAGATGAACTTCTTCCCCAATGCCAAGCTGATCAAGCAGGGCGACAAGTACGCCATCGAGATGCTGGGCAAGACCTTCGTCCTCGGCGACGAGCAGCAGAAGAAGCTGTGCGCGAATGGCTGCGAGGCGGGCAACGTGATCGTCGGCATCCGTCCGGTGCATCTGCACATCGACCCGAACGGCATCTCCGCAACGGTGGACGTTTCAGAAATGATGGGCAGCGAGCTGCACCTGCACATGACGGCAGGCGGGCAGGACGTTATCGCGGTCATCCCGACAGCGGGCCTCACGCTCGACGCCGTCCAGAGCGGCAAGCAGATCGGCTTCGCCTTCGACCCCTCGCTGGTCCACCTGTTCGACCCCAAGACCGAGCAGAATCTGATCTAAATCGTTTATCCCTCCGCAGATTTCCTGCGGAGGGATTTTCTTTTTTCACTTGCAGGGAAACTTTCAGCTTTGATTCGAGCGAAAGGTTTACAATAAATTTAATTTCTGCACATTTGGTCAAAGGTTATAAACAGCTTGCACAGGTTTTTGCACAGGCGAAATGACCTGTATTTCCAAAGCTTTCGCTTTTTCGACAGCGTTTGACAGCCTGCGACAAATGAAGTTCTTTCGCAGACGAAAGCAGCGAAATGGTTGACATAATACAAAAACCGTGGCATTTTTGACATTATATAATGCGACATAAAAATGCAGGGCGCCCAGCGGCGTCCTGCATTCTGTTTTGTGCTACAGCGTTTCGCCCTCCATCGACTTTGTGGCGTAGGCGTTGAGCGTCTGGTCGGCAATGTTACCGGATCGATATTCATAATAGCCCTGTGCGCCGATCATGGCGCCGTTGTCGCCGCAGAGGCTCAGCGGCGGCAGGCACAGGCGGACGCCCCGCCGCTCGCATTCACGCGCCAGATCGCCTCGAATCCGGCTGTTGGCGGCCACGCCTCCGGCCACGGCGAGCGTCTTGTAGCCGGTCTGGTCGAGCGCCAGCATCGTGCGCGGAACGAGCATGTCACTGACTGCGCGGGAAAAGCTTGCACACAGGTCGGGCACGCAAATCTCCTCGCCCTTTTGCCGCGTGTTGTGGATGAGATTCACGGCGGCGGTCTTCAGACCGGAAAAGGACATGTCCAGCGGGTTGCCGCTCAGCTTCGGGTGCGGCAGGGGATAGCGCGTTTCGTCGCCGCCGTGGGCCGCCTTGTCGAGTGCTGCGCCGCCGGGATAGGGCATATCCAGCAGCCGCGCGACCTTGTCGAAGCTCTCGCCCGCCGCGTCGTCGCGCGTCGAGCCGAGAATTTCCATTTTTGTGTAGTCCTGCACATCGACGAGCATCGTGTGGCCGCCGGAAACGACAAGGCAGAGAAACGGCGGCTTCAGGTCGGGGTAGGCGATGTAGTTCGCGGCGATGTGGCCGCGAATATGATGCACGGGAATGAGCGGTAGGCCCAGCGCGAGCGCCGCCGCCTTGGCGAAGTTCACGCCGACGAGCAGCGCGCCAATCAGGCCCGGCGCATAGGTCACTGCAATCGCGTCAATGTCGCTGCGCGTGACACCGGCATCGGCCAGGGCCTCGTCGGCCAGCGCATAAATCGCCTCGATGTGCTTGCGCGAGGCGATCTCCGGCACGACGCCGCCGTAAAGCCGGTGCAGCGCGACCTGTGACGCGATTCGATCCGTGAGCACCTCCCGCCCGTCGCGCACCAGCGCGACAGCGGTTTCATCGCATGAGGATTCAACCGATAGGATCAGCATAACAGGGCAGCTCCTTTCTGAGGATAAGGGCATCCTCTGCTGGGTTTACATAATATCCTTTGCGCAGCCCGACCTGTTCAAAGCCGAACGTGTCATATAAGGCCCGCGCGGAAGTGTTCGAGGGGCGAACCTCCAGAAACACCCGCGCAATGCTGCCCTTGTGCAAAGCGTCGAGAAGCGATTGCAGCAGCCGCTGGCCGAGGCCCTGCCGCCGCGCGTCGGGGGCGACGGCCAGATTCATGATATCGCAGTCCGGCGGGACGGCTTGCGAACCGATATAGCCCTGAATCCTGCCGTCTGCTTCGGCGACCAGCCAGAGGCTCAGCTCGTTTTCCAGCTCCGAGGCGATCGAGGCCTCGCTCCACGGGTCGGAGAAGCATAGACGCTCCAGCGCGGCGATCTGCGGGATGTCCTCCCGCTGCATGGTTCGTATCATTTCGCCGCGTACCAGCTTTCTCCCATTTTTGCCTCCGCGATGAGCGGTACGTCGAGCCGGACGGCCTGCTCCATCTCGCGCGTGACCAGCTCCATGACGCGCGGCGCTTCAAAGGCGGGGCACTCGACGATCAGCTCGTCGTGCACCTGCAAAACGAGCCGCGCCTGCAGCCCCTCGGCCTCCAGCGCCCGGAACACGCGCACCATGGCCAGCTTGATGATGTCCGCCGCCGTGCCCTGAATGGGCGTGTTGAGCGCGATGCGCTCCGCGCCGGAGCGGATGTTGAAATTCGTGCTCTTGATCTCCGGAATATACCGGCGGCGGCGGAACAGCGTTTCCACATAGCCCTGCGTCCGGGCGGTTTCCACGATGTCGTGCATATAATTGCGCACGCCGGGGTATTTGCGCAGATAGCTTTCGATATAATTCTTTGCCTCGTAGCGCGACACACCGATGTCCTGCGCCAGCGAGAATTCGGAGATGCCGTAGACGATGCCGAAATTGACGGCCTTGGCGTTGCGGCGCATGAGCGGTGTGACCTCCGGCAGCGGAACATTGAAGACCTGCGAGGCGGTGACGGCGTGGAAGTCCTCGCCGGAGCGGAACGCCTCCTGCATCACCGTGTCTCCGGCGATGTGCGCCAGCACGCGCAGCTCGATCTGGCTGTAGTCCGCGTCGACCAGCACAAAGCCATCGCGCGGGACGAACATTTTGCGGATCTCGCTGCCCAGCTCCGTGCGGACGGGGATGTTTTGCAGATTCGGCTCCGTGGAGGACAGGCGGCCCGTCGCGGTGACGGTGTTCTGGAACGTCGTGTGGATGCGGCCGTCGTCCGCGATGACCTTTTGCAGGCCCTCGGCATAGGTCGAGTTGAGCTTCGTCAGCATCCGGTAGTCCATGATGGCCGGAACGATCGGGTGCTTGTCGCGCAGCTGCGCCAGCACGTCAGCGTTTGTGGAGTAGCCGCTTTTTGTTTTCTTGACCGGTGGCAGCTCCAGCTTTTCAAACAGCACCGTGCCGAGCTGCTTGGTCGAATTGATGTTAAATTCGCCGCCCGCCGCGTCGTAGATGATGCGCTCGCAGTCGGCGATCCGCGCCGAGAGCATCTGTCCGAAGTCGTGCAGCGCCGCGCGGTCGACGAGGATGCCGTCATGCTCCATCTGCGCCAGCACGCGGCAGAGCGGCAGATCGATTTCCTCCAAAAGCTCCGTCATGCCCTGCTCCCGCAGCTTCTCCGACAGCACGCTGTACAGCCCCTCGACGCATGCAGCCTCGATGGCCAGCGTGGTTTCTGCGGGATATTCCGCCTGCGTGGCGGGGGAGAAGTGCAGATAGTCCTGCGTAAGCTGCGCAAGTTCATACTTTCCGCGCGTCGCGTCGAGCAGATATGCCGCAACCGCCGTGTCAAATACGAAGCCGTCCGCGTCGATGCCCACGGCCAGCAGGCGGCGCAGCAACGGCTTGACGTCGTGCGCGGCCTTCGGATATTCGGCGGAAAACAGTTTTTTTAGCAGAGGAAGATACGCCTCGCCCAGCTTGTCCTGCCGCAGGAGATAGCCCTGCGTGTCCGCCTCCTTCGACTGCGGCGCGGCAAAAACATGCGCAACCGCCGCGTCGGCGGCGAGGAACAGCAGCGCACCGGAAAACAGCGGTTCAGCCTGCACTGCGTCCGTGACCTCAATCACGGAGCAGGTGCCGGTGAAGCAGTCGTCCTTTTTAACCGCGTCTTCCTCAGCCGGTTCGAGCGCCGCGCCGCGCAGACCGTATTTATCGATCAGCTTCTGGAATTCCAGCCGGACAAATAAATCGTGCAGCTCGCGCCGCTTCGGCGGGCGCACGAGATTCGCCTCCGGCGAGAAGTTTTCAATGGGCGCGTTCGTGCGGATGGTGGCGAGGTCATAGGAAAGGTAGGCGGCCTCGCGGCCGTTTTGCAGCTTTTCAAAGAGCTTGCCCTTCATATTCTGCGGCGAGAGGTTTTCATACACGCCGTCGAGCGTGCCGAAGCGCTGCAACAGGCCGGACGCGGTTTTCGGCCCCACGCCAGCGACGCCGGGAATGTTGTCCGAGCTGTCGCCCATGAGGGCCTTGAGATCGATCAGCCGCAGCGGCTCCAAGCCGTATTCCAGCCGGAAGACCTCCGGCGTGTAGTTTACCGCGAACGTCTGCCCGCCCTGCGTTCGGACGAGCTTGACGGTAACATGATCGTTCACGAGCTGTAAGCTGTCGCGGTCGCCGGTCAGAATCACGCAGTCCCAATCGGCCTCGGTGCAGTACCGCGCGACCGTGCCGATCACGTCGTCGGCCTCCCAGCCCTGACATTCGTAGATGGGGATATTCATTGCCCGCAGCACGTCCTTCATGACCGGCATCTGCATGGCAAGCTCGTCGGGCATACCGTGACGCGTGGCCTTGTAGCCGTCGTATTTCAGATGGCGGAAGGTCGGCCCGTGCAGGTCGAAGGCGACGCACAGCGAGTCCGGCGCTTCCTCGCGCCGCACTCGCTCTAAAATATTGAGAAAGCCGAAGATGGCGTTTGTAAACAGGCCGTCGCGCGTCGTCAGCGGGTGAACGCCGTAAAACGCGCGGTTAATGACGCTGTTGCCATCCAAAATCATCAGCTTCATGCGGTTTCCTCCGTAAAAATCAAATGCGCTTCCAGCTCGTGCCCTGCGGGGTGTCGATGATCTCAATGCCGCGCGCCTTCAGCTCGTCGCGGATGCGGTCGGCCTCGGCCCAGTTCTTTTCCTTCTTCGCGGCGGTGCGGGCGGCGACGAGCGCGTCAATTTCGGGGTCATGCTCCGGTTTGGGCTGCGCGTCGCGGACGCACTGCGCCGCTTGCAGCAGATTCAGCCCCAGCACCTTGTCAAAATCCGCCAGCGCGGCCAGCTTCGTCGCGTCGTTCGTCTTGGCCTTCAGGACATCGTAGACGGCGGTGACGGCCAGCGAGGTGTTGAGGTCGCCGTTGAGCGCGGAAACGAAGCGCTCCTTCAGCGCGGCGAATGCGGCCTCGTCCACGGGTGAAGCGTCGTTCGGGTCCAACGCAGCGATTTTTGCGATCAGCTTTTCGTACGTCACGGCGGCGTTGTCGAGGTTTTCCCAAGAGAACACCAGATTACGGCGGTAGTGGCTCTGCAGGCAGAACAGGCGGTAGACCAGCGGATCGTAGCCCTTCTCCTCCAGCAGCGAAACGGTCAGAAATTCTCCCTTGGATTTGGACATTTTGCCGCTTTCGGTGTTGAGATGGTGAACGTGGAACCAGTAGTTGCACCATTTGTGGCCGAGGTAGGACTCGGATTGGGC
>CAKUNB010000049.1 GCA_934668285.1 uncultured Oscillospiraceae bacterium
CGCTTAACGCCCATCTCCGTCATTAAGGTCTTAAATCGTTTTGCAAGATCAATAGCAGCCATTTCAGAGCCTCTGGCATTTCTTTTGTAACTATGCTCTGGGACAGAAACATAAATCACAAGTGATTCTGCTGTTTCACTCGTATTTTCGATTTTTAGACCATATTCAGCCCATGTTATCATCACAGCCTCACCAAGACCATTCATGCAACCACACCCCTTTCGTTATAACTACCCATCGTAATAACAATTTGCTTACCAATCTTTACGCTGCAACATCCGGTAGATAAAATACTTCATCCGCAGACATTCCAGTGAATTCAGTTATCTTCCTAATGGAGCGCTTTGTAGGGGGTTCACCCTTGATCAGAAGACTTCTAACAAGAGATGAACACATATCCATATCATTAGCAAGCTTTGTTAAAGTGGAATACCCATTATCAAGCGCCCATTTTTTGAAATTTGGATAGCAGATATTTTTCACACCACAAGTACGCTTTTTCTTGTGAATGTTATTTACAATCTGACGAACTCGCTCTCGGCTTATTCCATATTGATCTCCGATTTGCTGCAAAGTAAATCCACAGTCTCTCATGTGCTGCATTTCAGCCATTCGTCGCTGTGATTCAGGTGTTTTAAGGGGCATGGCAAATTACACTCCAATCATTAGTTGCGCTTGCTTGCAACGAAAAACTCTGTGTTTTTCAGTGAATTATTTTAAGAAATGAACTGTACATAGGATTGATTTGCTACTTCCTATTCTCGCTCTCCCAGGCATCAATGATTTCCTGTTTTGTAAATGCCCAGCCTTTTCCGTATGTCTTTGCAGAATATCTGTTAAAGTCCGGCCCAGGCCAACCCCAGACATAGACAAACATCGTCCCATCATCCAACCAACGCAGAGACTTCGTACTAATTTCTACAATCTGCTTTTCAATCGGGTCACTCTCGATTCTACACGGAGAATAGAGCAGCGAATAAATCTTTTCATGCGACATCACTATTTCGCGTAGACTTACAACCATCTTGCATAACCTCCTTAGTCATCACAGCGCTCTACATACAAATCATAGATAGCAGCTCCATTTCGTTCAGAAATGTGCGTTTTACCATCCTCAAACTCTTGTAGATACAACCTATTTAACTCCGGATCATTAAACTGGTAGATGTTTTCGTCTCTAATTCCAAGCGGCGTCCCGAAAATCCAATCATCACATCCACAATGGAACATGCCGCCAACCATAGCATTGTGACGAATACCGTCCCACGGCAGTTTTGAACACACAGAGTAATATGTATCTTCGCCTTTCTTACAAGTCATCACAAAGAAATTCTTAGATACCGCTTTCACAAGCATTGGACTCGTCCAATCGTTTACTCTGACCAAATCTCCAACCTTTATTGTATCCAAAACTTCTCTTGTAATGTTTTCGTAGTGCTTGTACATCCTGCACCTCACTTATCTGAAATTAAGGCATTCCCGCAAGTAATACGGTCGCTATCTTCTTCCTCGCTCGGTACGAACACAATGACATCCCATCCAGCAGCAACAAGTGGATCTTCAAACTTGCGGTAAACATCGTAGTCAGTATATTCCGTGGTCACATCAAATCCATTCTTAATGGCTGCATTTGTCTGGTGAATCGGCGTAATTTTTACGATAAACTTTTCCTTATCGAACAGCTTCCCAAGCTCCACCGCATCCAAAATCGTGTCAGCCGTTACCGCAAAATTCAATGTGTATTTTCTACCGACCGGCGTAGGAAGCTTAGATGCGAGACTTGAAATTTCTGATAAGGATAAGCTCTTTCCGTTAAACTGTTCATTACGCTGCGCCTGATTCGTCGAATTGATGCTAAATTGCAGACCAGCTTCTCCACTGTACACACTGTTCTTAATGCGACACCATTCCATGATGAATGACTTCAAATTGGCATTTGCTTTCGGAAGCATAGTTGAAACAACAGGATGAATTGTATCTGCCGTAATGAACCGCTTAACCAGCGGCTTCAAATCAAATTCAGCAAACGGAAGAACGGCATCGTTGAATGTAGGCTCACCCATGCGAGCAAAGTGAACATTGAAACGATTAGTATGTGTTACTCGTTCGTTTGCAAGAATTGTCTCAATTTCATAAGCCAGTTCCTCACGAGATACATTTCCGTGAAATCCATACTTCGGGCAATCACAAAACTGGCAATTCATCGGACAACCTTTCTGAGTGCTGATAGTAGCAACCCACTTATCCGCCAGGTCAACCGTATGATGTTGAACACCGTTGATTTCTTTGTTCAAACCAAGAAAACTTGCTTTAATATTGTTTTCCTTGCCATAGTCGCCAACCGTTAAAAATTCCAGTTTCTTATCCTTATCAACATAAATTTTTCCAGTATGTGTTTTTACAATTCTCATTCTATTTCGCCTTTCTGCTTTTGAAGTTTGTCCGCCAGAGCATAGAATTTGTTTGGTAATGGAATGATTGTCAAAAGCGTGTTCCCACGAAAGAGATATACATATCTGTGATAAACGCGAACATTATTTGCATTACCATTCGACAGATACAGTTTATCAAGATACCGACATAAGCCACCTTTTGCCTCAGAGTGCGTAACACCGTATTCAAGCGCTCTCTGCGCGTTCTTATCTGCGATTTTCTTGCTTAGTCCAATTCTTTCTTTTGTTCGCTTCACACTATGATTCGTCATAACAACATCTGGCATCAGAATGCTCCTTCCATATACTGCTGCAGTCCGGACACAGCATTACTCATGCCAGCGATGCGACCTTGTAGAGACTCGATTGTTTTCTGGATTTCATCTTTGTCCTTTGCAATGTAGTATCCACGCCCACTGGAACAAATCGGATCACCATTTGTACGGGCGGCGTTTACAAGCCGTCTCACTTCAACGCTCGACACACAAAATGCAGCAGCAATAGCAGAGCCGCAAATAGGATGACGGCGACCATCAGAATGCGTCATAATATATTTTGTAACCAAGTCCATAAACGAACCTCCGGATATAATGATAGGGCGGCGGACACCCGCCGCCCTACTTTAACTACCCACTTATTTCGTGGTTTGCTTACTTTTGGGTTGGAGTTTTACTGATTTTCCAGAGCGTCACCGATAGGCTTATAGCGATCAGAGTTCAGCGTTTCAAGCAGACACTCATACGGATCAGTTTGACCACTCATCACCATCTTTGCGATGTTCGGACTAAAACCGCTTACAAGCGCAACTCCCATCTCGTTTTCCTTAATAGGGATGGTATTCGTGCGGCTATTCACGTTCCAGAACACGAGCCTTGGCAGTTTATACCCAGCATCCTCATAGCGCTTTGCAATCTTGTCAAACAGACGAGAATCAACGCGACCACGATTATATCTGCTTCCACCATTCGATGTTGCGCAGTAGTCAAACTCCATATCGGAGATAATAAGGATATTTGCAGGAAGATCGCTCTGTCCCATGTTGTTTTTCTTTGCCGTAGTCAAGATAAGGTCAAACACCGCTTCGATATTTGTGTTTGCTACCTCGCTGTGTTTAAGCGCAATCTGAATCTTCTCGCGGAGATTCTTGCCCTTACTCAAATCGACGAGCTGAGGATGCTCAGAAAATGTAATGTAATTGTCCTTGAACTGACCAGAGGAACGCTCTGCGAAATAAATCGCAAGTGCATTTGCAACAGCCAGTGCGGTAACATTGCTGCCACCGACATTCACGGTCATACTGCCGCTGCCATCCGCAACGACGATGGTATTGCCGCATCCGTTTACGGTATCGGGAAGTGCGTTCCAAAGAGCTTCCAGTGTTTTATCCGTAGGCTTCAGACCGCGCCAGCCATCGCTATACTTTGCAACAATGTCATGCGGGAAAAGCGTAGACGCATTGATTTTCGTTTCACCCTTTTCCAGACGGGACAGGAAATCGCGGCGGCGATCTTCGTCGTTACGAAGGAATGCGGAGTTGTAAATCAGATTTGCACGAGACGGGACAGCTTCATACGCAATCTCATCCCAACGCTTTTCGGACATTTTCTTCTCCACGATATCCAGCTTAGAACGCAGCTTGGACAGCACCTTACGGTAGTCGCGCTCAGAAATGCCCATAAACTTGTAGATCTGCTTAGCATAACGCTTTGCGTCAGCGGAATGAGCATTCGCAGACGGAAGCCACTTTGCGAGAAGAGAAATACTATTGCCATCGCTCAAATTCTGAATGTCCTCGCGGAGCTGCTGCGCAATGATGTTCAGCACATTAGGTGCAAGCTTTGTATCGAGCAAACACCACAAATCGTCATAGCGTCCATACTCAGGCACAAGGGAAATCAGCGGAATGATGTATTCCGGATTTTCCTCCGCCATACGCTGAAATACGATGCGGAACAAACGACGCTCGCCAAGACCACCACGAACATCACGCGCAAAGAACAGCCATTTCATTGCCGTAATCTTATCCTCGAAAAACGCTCTGACGAAGCGGTTTGCAATATCGCTCGGAGATGCCTTACGAAGAGATGCAACGGCAAAGTTGAGATCCAATAGTTCCTTGCCGGTAGTACGATAGCCAACAGCACCGTTTTCGGTAACAGAAACATTGAACTCATCGTTCAAAGTGCTTTTCATAGCAGACATAAAACCATTCATACTTTCTTCCTCCTTGAATTGTTTAACTAATTTCTTTTTGTTTGAAATAGCCTTCAAGACACCATTTCACATTCGATGCTGTCTGTGTCTTAAAGGAGGGGCGAGACGCAAAAGAAATCCGCTTATCAGGCTAAATACTTTACTTACAAATTGCTGTGTGCGTCTCATACCGTTACTACCAACTTTATAAGGGGCTGTTTGAACGGAAAAGTCAACTCTATACCCGTGGAACGGCAGGTAGGAATCGAACCTACGATTGGCAGCTTGGATTGTGAAATAGCTGTTAGCGAAAATCCACTTTTCGCATTTGTATGGCTGCTGTGTTACCGCTTCACCACTGCCGTATATAGATGCTCGTCTCTCCGAGCTGTCACCATTTCTGCCCTTTTGTCGTGTCGGTTTAGAATGGTTTAAGCAGTCATTCACGTTGAGCCAGGGGCAGGAATCGAACCTGCAACCACGGGTTTAACAGACCAAAAGAAATTTGCTGCAAGCGGCTTAACAAGTCGCGTTATTACGCGCTCTACCGATTGAGCTACCCTGGCATTTGGGGCGGTGGAGCTGACTCGAACAGCTCTGTATTGTAAAACTGCTTCTGCCAGACGTTCCATGCACCGCAGCGCTACGATACAAGTTCTTCAACAGCCCTGATTTTACTCACCCACACCACATTTATTTCAGTGAGACACCGCATAGGCTCGTGCGGTCAGAATCGAACTGACATATACCAATCGCATCCACGGTGTACTTTCGTAAATGTTACGCACGAATATAGACGCAGAGGGGAGGACTCGAACCTCCGACACTCGGATTCCTTTAACATTGCTGTTAGTGCTAATGCTTAGCACATTTTTTGTCTGATGCTCTACCGACTGAGCTACCTCTGCATTTCTTATTACATCTTCCCAGAGAAGTTGTGAATTGCTCACCAGTTCGAGAAGATTATTTAACGGCTCTTGAGAGCTACGGGAATCGAACCCGTAAGCAGAAAAATTCCAGTTTTCTTAAAGAACATTGCTGTAGGTGTCCGCCGTTCGATACACCTTAAAGCTGTCATCCAGACGCTCTCATTTATGCCGCACTTACACGGCAGTAGTGGTCTGTCCCACCGTCACACAAAGAAGGAGATGAAAGCCGATCATCACAACGGCTGGTGCTGATGATGGGAGTCGAACCCATAATCCACAATCGGCGGGGGATTTTAAGTCCCCCATGTATGCCAGTTCCATCACATCAGCATATATCAAGCAAGGTATAGGCCACACTCCCATACAACAGAACCCAATCTGTTTTGTATTCGCACTCCTGCCATGCAGTTACCGTGAAGAAAGCGGACAAAATAATCAATGATTGCCGGCTTCGATTGCGAACAGACTTTCTCTTTGTCTACTTGCTTTTGTTGGCGGAGTAGACAGGACTCGAACCTGCACATCGTTCCCGATTACTGGTAGTTTAGCAAACTACTTCCTTACCAATTAGGATTACTACTCCATATCACACCACAAGACGCTTACCTGTCAAATTTCAAGTTTGATTTTATTTGATTTTATTAGATTGCTGTTTGCGTCTTTTTAACTTACTTAATCCTGCTGTTCCGCAGGGGCAAGAGTTACACCCTTTGCCTTATACCAGATCTTCGTACCATCTTCATAGAAGATAAGATACGGGAACTCGCTGTTTCCAGCATCAACTCTCTGAACCACACCATGACCGTACTTCTTATCAAAAACACGATCACCAACATTGAACTTCAGCTTCACGATGTTATTCCTCCAAGTTTTATTTCACACGACGCATGTACGATATAACCAAAATATATGTAAGAAAATTGCTGTTCGCGTCGTTACAAGTAGCTATTAGGCTACTGGCTGACTTTCTGTTTCCGGAACTTCCAGAAGTTTTGCAAAATTTGCAATAAGTGCAGTATTGTGTGTACGATTCTTGCTGAGCGCCTGTCGCGTACACGCAAGCTCAGCAGAATACTTGTCAATTTCTGCAACCGTATCATCAATTTCTTGGTTGACAAGCTCCAAACCAGAAATTGTTCTCGTTACAAGATCAACCGCCGCTTCTGCTTGTGCAGTCAATTCTTGTAGCTTCACTTTCTTATCCGCAAGGATATCACGAACCTTATTTTTCATTCATATCCTCCGATCAGTCAACTCCGTCAATACTGACGATTGCTCCAGAGCCAGATACAGTAGGAAGCTCACCGTCCCAGCGCTCGTACTTGATCTTCTCAATCAGATTCGGGGTGAGAGATGCAGCAATCTCACGGTTTGCCTGAGCTTCCGCCTCTGCTTCAATGCGCGTTACCTCAGCCTTTGCATTTGCATCAATGATCTGCTTCTCGGCATTGATCTCAGCAACCTGACGATCCTTTTCGGCCTGAACCTTGGCAGTCTGAGCCTCGATATTAGCCAGTTCAAGTTCCTGCTGCGCAGTAACCTTCTTCTGAATCGCGGCGGCAGTTTCATCATCTACACTGATATCGGTGAAGTTTACTGTGTCGATGATGATGCCGTACTTATCGAACTTATCGCGCAAATAGGTGTCCAACTCGGCGTTGATCTCCGTGCGCTTGTCACCGAAGATATCTGTGACGGGGTAATTGGCGGAGACTTCCTGCGTCCAAGCAATAATCTTAGGCTTGATAAATGTATCTTTAATCTGCTCTCCAGACTTGCCCTTGAAAGTCGTAAATGTTTCAGCAACACGCTCTTCGTCAAATCTGTAAGAGAACTCAAGATTTACACGGACAGTCTTGCCATCGGACGTCGGAATGGAAAAGCTCTCATCGTTCGGAGAATCGCCCTTTTCTTCGCTTGTAAGGTAGGACTGCTCCAAACCGATAGAATAGGTGGTTACTTTCTTTGTAGGCGCTACAAGATGCCAGCCCTGACTCAGAACCTCACCATCAACGCCGCCGTTCATATTATAAACGACTCCAACATAACCAGTAGGGACACGCGATGTGCAACTAAAACCGAGAATCACGCCGCCAAAAATGATGATCGCCAAAACGATAGCACCAACAAAACCATTCTTTCTCATAGGTTATTTTTCTTCCTTATCTTCAATTTTTTCATCTTTTTCATCCTTTGACATTGCATCGGAAGCGTCTTTCAGAAGTCTGTTGGATAACTTACCGATAGGGATAAACCCAAAGGATAGTAGCAGCCACAAAAGAGCTGCACCCACAAACACGAGAAGAACAAATATGGGCATTACTCGTTCTCCTTATCATCCTTGACCTGCGGCTTCTGCTCTTTCTGATAATCGCAGTCCGTAGGCTTGAGAACCGCGACATAATCATCGCCATTGGTATAGGACGAAAGCGGACGAACCTTTCCAGGCTCTTGGTTGCGTCGGCAACCGCACTTGTAAAAGTTGAGGAACTTACAGCCGTTACAGGTCAAAACCTTATCAACCCAGAAGTAACCGCTGTCGTTTCGCTTGTTAGCCATTTCATACACTCCTTAATTTAAGTTAGGATACGGCGAGACGATTTCGGGGCTGCAAAAATGGAAACAACACTTGTGTTACCCCCCCCCCGCATCTGAGGTATCCAGCAGAGATCTTCCGCACATAGGACAGTAACGAATACGCATTTGCCTCCCAGCGGTATCATGGAAGATATTCGTTCCAACCTCAATATGCGCGTTCTGATAGCTTCCGTGAGGACTTCCGTGGCTATCGTAAGCCCAGAAAGCATGAGCTTTCTTGCAATACTGACACCCAACCAATCGCATCACCCCTCTCTCGTTCATAAGATTAGCTTTGTATCCGCTCAGGAGTTGAACCTGCTCTCAACTGCGTTTCACCGGAAACTATTCGGACATATCTTGTTTAGCTAATTCCTATGTAAAACCTAAAAGGCTTTTCGCCTTTTAAGCTTCCTCGTTGGAGGCGCTATCAGAAAAGAAATGCTGCTTGAAACCTTGATATTCGTGCAAACGCTTATGCGCTACAGAAACAGATGGATACTTTTCATTGAACAGTTTTTCAAGAAGCGGGATGTTTCCAGCCTCAATTTCACCGTTTTCCTGCTCATACTCGTGCGCACGGCTGAATATGCCAGACCAGTACACCTTATCATAATTAAAGATATTTGCTTCTTCGTTGCCGGCCAAACCGAAGTTACGAATGAAAATCCTCATTGTCTTAGGCACATCCACATGCGTCGAGCGGGCGGTGCGAAACAGCCATTCGGAGTTTATATACTTCAAACGAATGACACCCTTTGCCTGAGACTCGTAGTCAACCGCATCACGGTAATCGCAAAGATACGCCATAATCGTATCATTTGGAACGATGGTTCGATCTCCGATTTTTACACAATCATCTTTAATATCATCTTTCTTGATTTGAAGTGCCTCTTCGATGTGTAGACCAAGCCACGCAAAGTAAATTGCAGAGATTTGAAGAGCAAAGACACTATCATCAACTTTCTCAGCAGCCCACAAGGTAGATTCAATCGCAGATTGTAATGACTCAAAATCTTTGAAATACTTGCTGTCGTAAACATGATTTGCGTTGATCGCATTGTATCGAACGGCATAAAGATTATCGACATACTCTTTTTCAAGAACGCCATTTTCTCGCAGCCACTTCAAATACTTTCCGATTCGGCTTTTTGTAGGAAGCAGGACATTGGGGCTTGTGATATTCAACTTTGAGATCAGCTCGATGTATTCTGCTCTTGAATACCCATCTTCCAGATTCTTTCCGATTTCACCCTCTGCCTTTGCGACACGCCTCCAAAATGCAATTACCGCATTTGCGGATTGTTCAGATACCTTTGCAGTATCAGAGGCGATATACTGGCTACGGTAACTACTGTTATCCACGCGCCACCCTCCTATTCAAATTATAAGTTGTTTAACTTGCTCCTTACAAGTGATAGTATAGCGCAGCGGAAGCCGTTTGTCAATAGGAAATTGCTAAATAAGTTTTATTTTTTTGCTTCGCGCCACGCCATATATTTTTCGTGATAATATGTAGAATAGTCATCATCTAATCCACAACAACCACATTGAAAAAACTTATCCAACACCGAGACGATCTCATCATTGCTGGCCTGAACAAAAACTCGATCACGAAACGATGTTCCATCAAACGGTAATACATCAACATAAGCAATGATACGAATTTGTGCCGGCTGAACATTAAAAGAGAACCCAGCAGAAACTTGTTTTACAAGCTGCTCATACAATGCGTCATGAGGAAATGCCATCTTTCGAGATACGGCGTTCATGATGTCCAAAAGAAAATCTCCCCATAACACCCCAAGATACGGAAGGACGATCTTATCGGACTGTGCGCTCTCCATACCAAAATCTTCTGCTCTCATCTCATACTGCTCTGAACCGTTTAATACATTCATCCTGATACACACCCTCCAATATTGATTATCATGTTGACAACCGTGAAAATATGGTCTATAATTTCAACCATAGCGATAATATCTTATCGACACTACGCAGTATAGCAGAATATCTTATCGCTGTCAATAGAAAAGCGTGAAAATATTATCTGCATTGGAGGACAACCACATGGAATCAATTTTGTATCTTAGAATAAAGGAGCTTTGCGCTGAGCGCGGGATCACTATGGCAAAATTGGAAGAAGATCTCGGAATCGGGACATCCTTAATCCGCAAATGGAAAACAAACACTTCACCGTCTATTGATAAGGTTAAGATCATCGCAAAATACTTTGGCGTTTCATCTGATTACTTGATCGGACTATCAGACATTCCGTCATCTGCGGAAGAACTGCTATCGGATGATGATTTTGTCTCCTTGCAGCGGGCAAAATCAAAAATGTCAGCACAAGATCGTGAAAAAATGATGAAGATGATCCGACTGGGCTTTGAATATGCCTTTAAGGACGAGAATTAGTCTGCTTTATTGGACACCGAATATGATATACTACATCCCACTGGAGGTATATATCCGTGATTAGATATCCTTACATATACAATCAAGTATTGCAAGTGTATAGGGGAATGGGCAGCATCTCATTCCCGATCTGCACCTGCGATATCCTTGCGCAGTTGCCAAACTGCAGAGCGCTGACCTATCAGGAGTTTGCTACAATCAACCAGTGTACCGTTCGGGATGTAATCATTCTGTGTGAAAGTAAGTCTGGCTGTACGCACTATGACATTGCAAATGACCGTTATCTTATCT
>CAKUNB010000050.1 GCA_934668285.1 uncultured Oscillospiraceae bacterium
AAGAATTTTTGCCGCAGCTGCTCCGTCATCGGCGCCGCCTTGTTCGATACGATCGCCATGCGGAAGCCGGCGGCCTTGAGTGCGTCAAGAAGTTCCAAGATTCCGGAATACGGCGCAGTTTTTACCGCACAATGCTCCTGATAGTGCGATTTCATGGCCGCAAGCACTGCGTCGACCGTCTCGTCGGACGTGCCTGCCGGAACGGAGCGCTCGATCAGCCGCCGCAGCCCGTTGCCGACGGATGCGCGGATCTCTTCCAGCGTTTTTTCGGAATATCCGAACTTTTTCAGTGCAAAATTCACGCTGATTCTCAAATCCTCCAGCGTATTGAGAAGCGTTCCGTCCAGATCAAACAGAATGGTATCAATCATTGGTTTTCTCCTTTTCCAGATGGGCGAGGGGATTGGCCTCCGCCGCGATTTTCAGCTCTGTGTTTTCAATATGGGTATAAATTTCGGTCGTATTCAGGTGCTCGTGGCCCAGAACC
Source organism: uncultured Oscillospiraceae bacterium (assembly GCA_934668285.1). Lineage (GTDB taxonomy): Bacteria > Bacillota > Clostridia > Oscillospirales > Oscillospiraceae > JAZOXB01. The sequence continues at coordinate 488 of CAKUNB010000050.1, forward strand.
TCCTGCACCGTCTTGATGTCGACACCGTTGGAAACCATCAGCGTCGCGGCGGTATGGCGCAGCTTGTGCGCGGAGTACTGCGAGGGATCAAGACCTGCCAGCAGCATGTATTTTTTTACCAAGCGGTGGACGGCGGTCACGCTGATGCGGTTATTATCCCGCGAGCCGAACAATGCCTTGTTGTCCGACAACACTTTTTTGTTTCGTTCGGGCAAGTACGCGTCGATGGCCGCACGGCAGGCGGAACCGAAGTAAACAATGCGCTCTTTGCTGCCTTTGCCGATGACGCGTATTCTGTCCTCGTATACGTTGGACAAATTCAGCCCGACCAGCTCCGAACGCCGGATGCCGCAATTCAAAAACAGCATTAAAATCGCATAATCGCGCTTGGCGTTCGGCCCCTCGACCGCTGCCAGAAGCCGCTTGGATTCCTCCAACGTCAGGTAGCGGGGGAGGGACTTGCGAATTTTCGGATATTCGACATCCTTCACCGGATTTTCCGTTAGCTGCTTCGTGCGGACGGTCAGATACTTGTAAAAAGACTTGATCGCTGACAGCTTCCGCGCCCGCGCCGCAGAACCGATTCCGGCCGAGCTGTCCGTCTGGCGGTCGTTGGCGAGATAAGAAAGGTAGTCGTAAATATCAGTAATAGTTATCGTTTTTATAAATTCAAGACCAATATCCTTGATCGGAATCTCCTCCAGCGGCGTGCTATAGGGCATTTCGCACTTCACGAGCTTCATAAAGCGTAAAAACATCCGCAGATCGAGGTAGTACTCCTGAATCGTCCGCGCAGATTGCCCCTTGATTGTCTCGTGATAAGAAAGAAACTCCCGCAAAACCTGCGGTGCATCACCATATTGATTCATTGCAAACACCTCCAAATACCAACCACATTCAAGCACCATCGTGCGAATACAGCCGGACAGTATAATGGCCGGGTCGAGAACTGTCAAGCCGCGCCAAACAAACTTCTTGAAGAATTGTCGGGAACTCCGCCATTGGCAATCAAAAAACGCTCAACAACAAACATAAAAAGTACGCTTCAGAAAGCCTAATACAGTGCAGGGAACACCCCCAGTGACGCACCCGCAAACGAAATAAGCTGCACGCTCCTGATTCATTTAGCCTCGAACGATTCTCTCCAACGCAACAAAATAAAAATTTTGTTGCGTTGGAAGTACGGGTGGCGCAAATAAGCCGGCTCAATGTCAAATTTGGCAGTAATATCAACACGTCTGAGCGCTGTCCATCAGCGGCGGCGACGGCATTGTGTTCGGCGCGCGCAGCGTCTGCTCCGTTCTGAAGGGTCTGTTCAGCTTCCTCATTATCCGGGATGCGTTGGCGTGCATTCGATCAACGAAATCTGCATATTGCGAATAGCATTGTACGCCGCCTGTTCCGCTCAATGCTGGGCTGGTTGCCTAAGCTGGATGCGCTTTTGTGATTTTGTAATATCGGAACGATGCGTCCTCGTGTGTAAATTGAAAGCCGACTTTTTCCAGGACGTGCTGGCTGCGCGTGTTTTTCCGGATGGCATCGGCGTATACTGCTGTCAGTCCCAGCCGCTCGAAGGCGTATTCTACAGCGAGTGCTTCGGCGTACGTTCCGTAGCCCTTGCCTTTTACGGTATCGTTTTGAAGATGAATGCCAAGAACGCAGGAGCTGTTTTCCCGGTCGATCTGCTTGAGCAGGACCTCGCCGATGGGCTGTCCGTCCAGCATAACGGCAAAGTAAATACGCTGTTTTGCGGCTTGGCGGTCGAAATAGGCGTTGACCCACGTTTCCCGATACACAAAAGGTACAAATTTTGTCATATCTTCGTAGAAATCGGGGTCGTTTTGAAAGCTACGATATAGCTTGTGGCACAATTCACGCGTCATTATTTTAAGCGTTATCATTATACAGCGCTCCTTTGGTACGGCCTGATATTGTCGCTTCCCGTTGCTTTATGTGCGCCTTCAGGTGCTTGAGCTTTGCGTGGCCCTTTTTGCACCACAAACGGTCGATCAGGAGTAATGCAAGCCCCTCGAGCAAACAAGTGACAAGAATCGCGCTCCATAGTCCGCGGCGTTCCTGCTCCCATAGCTGCACGGCGGCAGTACGGGATTGCAGGAGCTCATGGTCGCTCCACAGGCCCTCGATGATTTTCGCGCCGGAGATCGTTTCGGAATAAACGAGCGTATAGTGTTTCCTGCGCCGTTATACTTTTTTGTATCTCCTCCATTGAAGCGATACGCTCATTAAAAACGAACATTCTGCCGTCTGAAGTATGGAGTACATGACGCAAGCGGGTCGGAAATCCGACATATTCCTCCGAGATGGACTGATATTGGACTTCGGTTTCCTCCCACGCGTCTGGTCCGGGATTGGCCGCGAGGCCGAACAACCATACCGGAAGCAACAAGATGATCACCAGCGTAGCCGCGTATTTTGCGGCGATCGTTTGACGGGCGCGGCGAAGCTCTTTTTGCTTTTTACGTATATACCCGTCCGGAGCGGTATGCGTTTTCATCGTCTGCTCCCCTTCCGCAGTCTGCTCATGTTGCCGCACTCCCCTTCTGCTTGCAATACGACAGTGCATAAACATCCACATTTTCTTCGTAATTTTCCTGCGATAGGAAGAAATCCAGCTTTTTCAACAGTGAAATACTTGCTATATTCTCCGAATGCGCGAGGGCGAAAATGTCCAGTTGATAGACATTATGAAGCTGCGGAAGGAGGGCCGCAAGCAGCTCATAGGCATACCCGTTCCGCTGGAACGGCGGGAAGATCGTGTAGCCGATGCTGACGCTGTCGTTGCGGAGAAAAAATACCGTAAGATCGCCGACCAATGTCCCGTCACGCAGACAAATGGCGTAGTGCTGCTCGCGCTGCGCGGAGAAAAGGCGGCTGCGGCGGTAGCGGAGGACGAAGCACCGCAGCGACGGCAGGCTCCGCTGCCTCCAGCACTGGTAGCGGCTGCAATTTTCGTCCTTGCGCCAGACGGCAAGCGTCCGCGCATCCGCCCATTCCGGAACCCGCAGGAGCAGCCGCTCTGTCCGGAATTGCGGCGTCACTCCGGCTGGTACGGGAAAACGTCCATAAACCGCACCTTGAAGCGGTTCAGCTCATACAGCCGGTCGATGCGGGCCTTGGTGGCCGCGTCCGGCTCGACACCGTCGCGGATATACGCGTCGAGGGTGGCATAGGTAAAGCCGAGCTTTTCCTCGTCGGTCTGGCCGCATAGGCCGTCAATCGGGACCTTCTCGACCAGGCATTCCGGCAGCCCCAGTTCCCTGCCGAGCGCCTTGACCTCGCGGACGCAGAGCATGGATAGCGGGCTGAAATCGCCGGCGCTGTCGCCGTAGCGCGTCGAATAGCCGACCCAGTCCTCCGAGAGATTGCAGGTGTTGGCCACGCGGCCGTTTCGGCTCTGGGCGACGGCGTAGAGCGTGGACATGCGAAGGCGCGGTGCGAGATTGATCTCCGTGTCGCGGCTGACAGCGCCGAGCTTCTGCCGCACCTCGCCGAGCAGGCCCTGATAGCCGTCATGGATATTGATGACGTAATGCTCAATGCCGAGATGCGAAACCAGCAGGCGGCTCATGGCGATGTCGCTCTGCTCGCCGTTCGGCATCAGAACACCGATCACACGGTCCTTCCCCAGTGCTTCCACGCACAGCGCGGCGGCGACGGAGCTGTCCTTTCCGCCGGAAATGCCGACGATGGCGTTGCAGCCCTTCCCGTTTTTCTCAAACCAGCCGCGGATCCACGTAACCAGCTCGCCCTTCACTCTTTCTGCATCAAACATAACAGAAAACCTCCCTGAAAAGATAGCTACAAGATACCACATCTTCGTCAAATTGTCTACTTTACAAATCCGGAAAAATAGAATAAAATAGAGAAAAATTTTGCCGGAGTACCGGCAGGAGCAGGTGATAAAAATGACAGAAAGCAAAGTAAAACGGATCGGTGTTCTGACCAGCGGCGGCGACGCGCCCGGCATGAACGCGGCAGTCCGCGCGGTCGTTCGCTCGGCCATCTTCCGTGGTGTGGAAGTCGTGGGCATCCGGCGCGGCTGGAACGGCCTGATCAACGGCGATTTCATCCGGATGGATGAAAAAAGCGTGGCACATATTATCAATCGCGGCGGCACGATGCTCTATACCGCCCGCAGCATGGATTTCATGACCGAGGAAGGCAGAGAAAAGGCGCTGCGCACCTGTAAGCTGCTCGGCCTCGACGGCATTGTCGCCATCGGCGGCGACGGCACATTCCGCGGCGCGCTCGAGCTGTCGAAGCTCGGCATTTCCGTCGTCGGCATTCCCGGGACGATCGACAACGACATTGCCTGCACGCACTACTGCATCGGCTTTGACACTGCCGCCAACACGGCCATCGAGTGCATCGATAAGCTGCGCGATACCATGCAGTCGCATGAGCGCTGCTCCGTCGTTGAGGTCATGGGACGCAACGCCGGTCATCTGGCGCTCTATGTCGGCCTTGCGACCGGCGCGACGGCAGTGCTGGTGCCGGAGAACAAGGAAAATTTCGAAACCGAGATCATCAACAAGATCCGCAACGCCCGCCTCAACGGCTTCACGCACTACATGGTCGTCGTTGCAGAGGGTGCAGGCAGTGCCTTTGACGTTGCCGCGCGAATCAAGGACGAGATCTGCATTGACCCGCGCGTAACGGTGCTCGGCCACGTACAGCGCGGCGGCACACCGTCGGGCCGCGACCGCGTTACCGCCACGCGGATGGGCTACCACGCTGTTGATATCCTCGCAAGCGGCGGGAAAAACCGCCTCGTCTGCATTCAGGACGGCAAAATGTGCAACGTCGACATTACTGAGGGCCTCAGCATGCACAAGGGCATCGATCTGGAGGAAATGACAGTTCTGGAATCAATGACCGGCGTATAAAAAGGAAATCGGCCGCATCGGTCGGGACATCGGCAGTGCGCCGGTGCCCTGCCCGGTGCGGCTTTCTTGTCTATTTTTGTAGAATTCATATTAAATTTCTATTTTTTGTGTTTTTTTGCTAAATATACTTGCGTCCAACTACAAGATGTGCTATACTTTATCTGGATTAGTTTCTGCATTTTTGCGAATTGTTAGGTGGAGAGTGAGGCTGCGTTATGGAGCAAAAGAAGAAAAAGCTGCGAATTGCCGCGATTATCCTCGGCATTACCCTTGCGCTGTGCCTTGGCGGATTGGCCGGAACGCTGATCAGCAGGGGCTTCTTCGGCGGTTCGGATGCAACGGTCGAGGTGCCGGATAATCTGATTTCGCCGGATGGCTCAACAAGCCCGACCGAGCAGACGGACGCCCCGCCGACGGAGTCTCCCACGGCTGAGACCGAGCCTGCCCCGACGGAGACCGCCTCGCCCACGCAGATGCCGACGGAAAAGACGACGGAGAAGGCCACGTCCTCCCCCACCCCGAATCCCGACAGCGGCAAGAAGCGCAAGGCGGCGACGATCGACCTCTATCAGGGCCGCGCCGATGACAACACGCCGTTCCAGGCAACGAATCTCCTGCCCGGCGATACTGTGACGAAATATTTCCGTGTCAAGGTTTCCTATGAAGACAAGGTCACCGTCCATTACCACGCAGACGTCCGGCAGGGCTACGAAAAGCTTGCCGAGGTTCTTAAGGTAAAGATCGTCCTGCTGTCGAACAACTCCGAAGTGCTCTACGACGGCCTGATGCGCGACATGCCCAAGAGCCTGACGCACAAGCTCTCGTCGGCCAGCCGCACTTCCGACGAGCTGTACTATGAAATTACGGCGTATCTCGACACCTCGGTCGGCAACGAATATCAGAACAAGAGCCTGATTGCGGACTTCCGCTGGTGGGTCGAGGAAACTGGCAATCTTACCCCGCCGACCGGCACGGATTCCAACCTCACGCTCTGGCTGGTGCTGGCAGCTGCTTCTGCAGCGGGCTGTCTGATCGTGCTGATCGTCTATCGCAGCAAGAGGAGGGAAAAGCATGAAGAATCATAAAACCGCTTCCCGCCTGACCGGCAGCATCGTTTTGATTGTCGTCCTCGCGGTGTGCCTTGCCGTAACGACCTTCGCGCTCGTCTATGCTTCCGTTTCCGTGAACAATAACCTGTTCCAGACCGGCGAGGTACATATCAATCTGAACGACGGCAAACCGATCATTCGGGAATCCGAATTCCTGTTCGAGCCGGGCATGACGGTGAATAAGGAATTCTTTGTAAAGAACGAAAGCTCCTGCGATATCTACTATCGCGTCTACTTTGACAACATCTCCGGCGGCCTTGCGGACGTGCTGGAGGTTACCATCCGCGACGGCGAGAAGACACTCTACTCCGGCAAGGCCAGCGAGCTGACGCGCAAGAACGTGATTGCGGCGGACGATCTGCTCAAGATCGACGAAAAGCGCACGCTGACAGCCAGCTTCCACTTCCCCGAGGAGAGCGGCAACGAGGTGCAGAACCTTTCCATGAGCTTCACTCTCTGCGCCGAAGCAACGCAGACCAAAAACAACCCCAATCGGCTTTTTGACTGACTGGAATAGAACAACGGAGGATTTTGACCTATGAAAGCTTTGCGGGTGATTCGCAGCATCTTCGTCTGGCTGATTGTTGTGATCGCCGTATGTATGATGATTTTCACATTTGTGTCCGTTATGACCTTTGACCGTGCAGACCGCAATCTGTTCGGCTATAAGGCGTTCATCGTCCTGTCGGACTCCATGTCGGCCACGGACTTCTCCGCGGGCGATCTGGTGCTTGTCAAGGAAACGGACCCCACGACGCTGCAGGAGGGCGATATCATTGCCTACACCTCGCAGAGCACCGATAACTACGGCGAGATTGTGACGCATAAGATTCGCTCCCTCACCACGACGGAGGACGGCGAGCCGGGCTTTATCACCTACGGTACTACCACCGGCATCAACGATGAGCTTGTCGTTACTTATCCCTACGTGGTCGGCAAATATCAGTCCAGCATCCCAAAGATCGGCACATTCTTCCAGTTTTTGAAGACGACGCCCGGCTATATTGTCTGCATTCTGCTCCCCTTCCTGCTGCTGATCCTGATGGAAGGCATCCGCTGCGTCCGCCTGTTCCGGCAGTATAAGAAGGAACAGCAGACGGAGCTGCAGAAGGAGCGCGACCAGCTCCGCGCGGAACGCGAGGAAACGCAGCGCATGATGCAGGAGCTGATGGAAATGAAGCAGAAGCTCAACAACGGCGACGCGCCCGTCGCTCCGGCTCCCGCTGCGCCCCCTGCCCCTGTACAGCCGGTACAGCCCGAATCGGTGCAGCGCGTTCCGGCTCAGCCCGCCGCCCCTGCTGAAGCGCCGAAGGAGCAGCCCAAGCCCTCCGACGGCCTCGACCTCTCCGAATTCCTCGACCTCATCAAGCCCTACGACGATAAAAAGGTATAACCCATACGATATAAATACAGCAACAATGGAGGTATCCGTAATGAAAAGCACAAGAACAGCGTTGCTCCTCAGCTTTTGCTCGATCGTGCTGTGCGTTGTGATGCTCGTCGGTACGACCTTCGCATGGTTCACCGATACGGCCTCGGCTGCGGTCAGCATGGTTCAGTCCGGCACTCTGGATATCGTGCTCGAATACGCAACCGATTGGGATTCGTCCGGCAATCCGACGGTATGGGCGGATACCGCCAATTTACAAGGCTCCCTGCAATTCCGCAAGGCCGCGGAAGCGGGAAGCGAACCCGTTCGCTGGGAGCCGGGCTGCACCTATTCCCTGCCCGAACTGCGCATCCGCAACAACGGCAGTCTTGCGCTGAAATACAAGGTTAAGATCACCGGCATCGACGGCGATGATGCTTTTAGTAAGAGCATCAACTGGAACATCAGGAATTCTGCCGATGGCAATAATCCCACCAGCCTTGACGAGAAGGAATATCACCTGACCGCCAAGACCTCCGAAACCGCTCCGGCTCACATCCTGACCATCTCCGGTACGATGCTGGATAACGCCGGTAAGGACTGTCAGGGCAAGAAGCTCAACGGTATCCGCATCGCTATCGTCGCAACGCAGGACACGGTCGAGTACGACAGCAACGGCCAGATTTACGATCAGACGGCAGAATATCCGGAATTCCCCGATGAAAAGAATGTTGTAAAGGTTAGCAGCCTTGCCGAACTAAAGGCTGCACTAAAAACTGCCGCAGAAGACGGCAGCACCGTCCTGAAGCTGACAAACAACATCTCTGGCCAAATTACAGTCAGTGCAGGCAAAGTAGTCACGATCGATTTGAACGGCTATGAAATTACCAGTAAAGAGTACAAGACCATCATAGTCGATGGTGACTTGACTGTTAAAGATACTAGTACGGCTAAGAATGGTAAGATTACGAATACCTTTACTAACAAGCCGCCTTACACAGTTTATTTGAATAGCGCCAAAGCAACATTTACGCTTCTGAGCGGTACTATTCAAAGCGGCACTGGAAAGGACGAGATTTCGACCAGTGCAATCAACAACGCCTCTGGAAAAGCCTGCACTATCAATATTATTGGCGGAACGGTTACGGTTCCGGATGGACATACCAAGAGCTGTGCGGCCAAAGCGGGCAAAGGCGCAGTTGTGAACATCTCCGGCGGCCTGCTGCATGGCGGCACGTATGGTCTGGATTGCTATGATGGCGCTGTCGCAACTGTCACCGGTGGTGAAATCAATGCTGTCACCCCCGATGGCCGAAACGATGAGTATGGCAAGCAATATGGTGTTCACCTGAAGGGGTTGGCAACACTTACCATTGGCGCACTTGATGTCGAGTCTACTCCCGTGGTACAGGGTGTAAAATTTGAAGCAAATGGTTCGGTTGAAACAACTCTGCCGACGATTAGCTTGATTAAGGGTGATATCACCAGCCCAATCTATTGTATTGAGCCGAAGTACAGCTATAGTCTGTTCAAGCTCGTCATTGCGGCCGATGCGCCTGTGACTTTCGCGGACAATACGGCAAACTTCTTCCTGCCGGAAGGCCTGCAAATGGTGGAGAATTCTGACGGCACTTGGAAGGTAACCCCCAATAATCAAAACACACCATGATTTTCTTCGCGCCCTCTCTGCCTTTGGCGGAGGGGCGGTCAAAGGGCATGAGGGTTCGTGCCTTTTGACCGCCCGATGATGCGTTCGAAAGGAAGAGTTCTATGTTGAAAGATAATACTTCAAAGAACAACGAAAAGCGTGCACAGCACGGAAAGGGTGACGGCCTGCTGCGCCTGCTTGCGCCGACGTTGATTGGCGTCCTGATTTTCACCGTCTGCCTCTGCGGCACAACATGGGCGTGGTTCTCCGCCACGCTCCAGGGCGATGTCGCCGAAATCCAAGCGGCGTCCTTCCAGATTTCCGTTACGGTGGAAAATGACACCGAGCCGGTTGCTACCTTCTCCTCTACGAATGATGCTACCGGTATGTCGTACACGCTCAATGCCGGTACGGTCTACACAGTTACTATTGAATCGACGGGTTCGGCCAAAACCGGGCACTGCATTGTCAAGCTCGGCGATGCTGAATACCCCACGGAGACCTTTACAAGCATAGAGAACGGATGGCTTAAATTCCAAGTTTTCTCTGTTACTGGTGCTACACTCTCCTTTGCCGATTATTGCTGGGGTCAATACTCCGGTGAATTGAGACCTTATGTAACAAACGGTTGCGTACTGACAGATACCGGCGTCACGAGCGGCACAGCCGGGCAACTGATTGAGCCGAGCGAGCCTTCGGAGCAGACGGAAGAAAGCACCACGGCGGAGCCGACGACGGAGTCCACCGACAGTACCGATGCCGACCCGACAGAGCCGCAGTCGGTGACAGAAGCTGTGACCACTCCTGCGACGGAGGCCCCGACCGAAGCGCCCTCCGAGCCGGAGACGACCGACCCGAACGCATAAGCAATGAAAAAACGGCGCCTTTTGTGGCTGCTCCTTCCCCTGCTGGCGGTGTTCGTTTTTTCAGGTTGGATGATTTTCCGCGAGCTGTGGACACAGAAGCGCGAGTCTGACGCCTTTGCTGCGCTTGCCGCTGAGGTGAGCGCTGTATCGCCGGAAACGCCGGACGCAGCCATCGGCGGCGCGGAGCCTTCCGACGAGCAGACCGCGCAGTTGCCGCACAAACGGAATCTTGCAGGCCTCAGCGCACGCAATCCGGATTTTTACGCGTGGCTCTATATCGACGGCACCGCAATCAACTATCCGGTGGCCTACACCCCCGACGAGCCGATGAAGTACCTCCGCCGCGCCTTTGACGGGGACGAGGCATTGTGCGGCAATGCTTTGTTCTTCCAGCTTCTTTGCAATGCGGCGGTTCGCGGTCTGCCCGGCCGC
>CAKUNB010000051.1 GCA_934668285.1 uncultured Oscillospiraceae bacterium
CGACTTCAACCGCGTCTCCGCCCCCGACGTAGAAAAACTCATGGGCGGCGACGGAACAGGCAGAGTCCAGAGATAACCACCCAACCGATCCGCAGAAATTTTACAGAAAGGTGATTTAACATGGAAAACTACAAGCAGAAGGAATGGTATACGACCAGCAACCCCAGAATCAGCTTTGAGGTTGGCACCAGCGTCGGCGAAATGAAGAAGAAGCTCTGGGACGCGACCGACGAGGAGATCGATCAGATTCTTGCCGACTACGGCATGGGCGCTCCCTCCGAGCTTGGCAAGGCCGGCTCCTACATCCAGACGACGCCGAGAAGCAAGCAGATCGAAAAGCGCCGCAAGGACGACGTGGTTTTCGTTCCGATCGGCTGCACGGAAAACCACGGCAAGCATGCCAACACCGGCCTTGATACCTTCATGGTCACGCAGATTCTCGAGGGCGTCCGCCGCTACACCGCCAAGCAGGGCCGCGAGTGCTCGCTGGCCTTCCCGCCGCTGAACTACGGCGGCCATCCGTATCACCACATCGGCATGCCCGGCACCGTCATCATGCCGCCGGAGGTCGTGACCGAAACCCTGATCTACACCATGCTCGGCCTTTGGGACGACGGCTACCGCAAGATCATTCTTGTCAACAACCACGGCCACAGATGGATGCTGGAATCCGCCGTTCAGGAGTTCTTCAAGCGCTATCAGCTGCCCGCCATCGTGATGGAGGTCGAATGGCACCGCGCCGTCCGCGAGTTCTTTACGCCCGAGGCCACGCATGTCAACAGCATGGAGACCCCGTTCATCCACGCCGACGAGGCAGAGACTGCCGTTGCGCAGCTGCTCTTCCCCGACATGATCGACATGGACGCCGCCGAAGAGGCATGGCCGCACGGCTTCCTCTTTGCCGGTCACTACGATAACTCCATCGATGCCTACGGCAGACCCCACATCTGGAGCGAGGGTCAGGGCCATCAGGCCATCGAGCGCAAGGGCACCCCGCAGGGCGTCGTCGGCAACCCCCGTCTGGCCACGCCGGAAAAGGCAAAGCGCCCGGTCGCCGCGATCCTGAAGTACCTCACGCTGGTGCACGACGAAATCCTCGACAAGTACCCCGCCGGAAAGCTGCCCCCCGTCGACCAGATCACCTTCCGCACGGAAGAGGAGCTTGCTCCGTTCCTGAAGGAGCCGCTGAGCGAGGGCTGGAAGTCCGTCCATGAGCTGCCCAAGATCGGCATCTTTGATAAGTTCTGATCATCATAACCAAAAAATATTGGAGGAGTATCTACTATGAAGTGTAAGCAAGCGTTTCTTCACGGGCCGTTTGATCTGAGAATGACCGAGGTTGAGCTTCCCGAGCTCAAGGACAACGAGGCGCTGATCCGCGTGCGCGCCTGCGGCATCTGCGGCTCCGACGTTGAGATCTATGAAGGCAAGTCCAAGGAAGGCCGCTATGACATTCAGCCGTTCGTTCCCGGCCACGAGTGGGCGGGCGACGTGGTGAAGGTCGGCAAGGGCATCAAGACCCTGAAGCCCGGCGACAAGGTCACCTCTGACTGCGTGGTCGCCTGCGGCGTCTGCGAAAACTGCAAGTCCGGCATGATGCCCTCCGCGTGCCTCGATTTCAAGGAAATCGGCTTCGGCCCCGACACCCCGGGCGGCTACGGCGAATACCTGATCTGCGGCGAGGGCAACCTGCACAAGATCCCCGACAACTGGGACTACGTGGACGGCGCGTGGGTTGAGCCGTTCTCCATCGGCTACTTCAGCGTCTGGGGCAACGGCGGCTACGTCGATGCGTCCGATACCGCGCTGATCTTCGGCTGCGGCCCTGTCGGCCTCTGCGCTCTGATGACCTGCAAGATGGCAAATGCCACGACGATCATGGTTGACCCGCTGGCAAGCCGCCGCGAGGTCGCCCTCAAGTTCGGCGCAGACTATGCGCTCGATCCCACCGCGCCCGACTTCCGCGAGCAGGTGAAGAAGCTCTGCCCCGCCGGCGGCGGCCCGTCCGTCATCTGCGAGTGCTCCGGCAGCAACGCTGCGGTTTCCGAGATGTTCCAGATCGCCGGCCATAACTGCCGCGTCAACGTGACCGGCCACACCCTCGGCCGCCTGATCCCCGTGGAGATGGGCTGGACGAACTGGAAGACCCTGCGCATCAAGGGCTCCGGCGGCACCGATCACTTCATGCCGCGCACCATCCGCTTCATGAGCCAGGTCCGCAAGCAGTTCGACTTCAAGAAGCTGACCACCCACTACTACAACTTCAAGGACCTCGACAAGGCCATGGATACCGCCTGCCACGACAAGGAGCACGCGCTGAAGGTCATGCTGCTCTTTGACGAGGACTGATCCGGCCTCGCGCATCCTCACGAAACACAAATTTCGGCATTTTGCCTAGATTCCTGTCGGAATAATTAGGCAGAGTGTTGAAAAAAGAAATCGGCAGAAGAAATTGCTTGTGATTTTTTGTTAGCCGTGCTATACTTGAGTTATGAATTCGGTATACGGAATTCGGAATATTCTAAAAAAGCAAAAAGTGAAAGCGCTTCTGCCATATCAGGTACAAGTGATTACAAACCGGCGCCTGCGCAAGTGTCTGACCTCGTCTGACCCCACGCGCAGGCGCACCCCTAACCCTCCGGCGCGGCCGTCCGGAATCCCCGCCGCCCCGAGGGAAAATGAAACACCGCGGAAAGGAGTCGGCCATGAGTGAATACGTTCTCGAAATGAGAAATATCACAAAGCGTTTCTCCGGCAACACTGTTTTGGACGATGTTCATCTGAAAATCAAAAAAGGCGAGGTCCACGCGCTGCTCGGCGAGAATGGCGCAGGTAAATCCACGCTGATGAAAATCCTGATGGGAATTTACCAAAAGGACGAGGGCACGATCCTGCTGGACGGCGAGGAAGTCAAGATCACCTCTCCCAGCCAGGCGCTGCACCACGGCATTGCAATGATCCATCAGGAGCTTGATCCGATTCTGGATATGAGCATCGCCGAGAACGTTTTTGTCGGCAAGGAGCTGAAAAAGCGCGGACTGGTAGACTACCACGGCATGCAGAAGCAGGCCGACGAAATTCTCAAGCGCGTCGGTCTGAACATGTCCTCGGCAAGAATGATGCGCGGCATGAGCGTGGCGCAGATGCAGATGGTGGAAATTGCGCGAGCCATCTCATGGAACGCGAAGCTTCTGATCATGGACGAGCCGACCGCCTCGCTGACCGAGCGCGAGGTCGAGGTGCTCTTCGAGCTGATTCAGCAGCTGATCTCCGAGGGCCGCTCCATTATCTTCATTTCCCACAAGATGGACGAAATCTTCCGCGTCTGCAACAGCGTTACCGTGCTGCGCAACGGCAAATACATCGGCACTAAGGAAATTGCCGAGACCAACAGCGACGAGCTGATTTCCATGATGGTCGGCCGCGACGTCGGCGAGATTTACCCGAAGCAGCAGTACCCCATCGGCGAGACGGTGTTCGAGGTCGAGGACCTGACCGTCCCCGGCTGGGTGCGGGATATCAGCTTCTCGGTGCACAAGGGCGAAATTCTCGGCATTGTCGGCCTCGTCGGCGCGGGCCGCAGCGAGATGATGGAGGCAATTTTCGGCCTGCGGAAAATGGACAGCGGCCCGACCCGCATCCACGGCAGGGAGGTCGATATCTCCTCCCCGCGCGTCGCCGTGGACAATAAGATCGCCTTCGTCACCGAGGACCGCAAGGTCACCGGCCTGAATCTGATCGGCAGCGTGCGCGAGAACGCCACCATCGTAAGCATCCGCAATCTGACCAAGGCGCGCCTGCTCAACCGCGCCAATGAAAACAAAGCAACCAGCGAGTACATCGATCAATTAAAGATTAAAACGCACAGCAGAGAAACGCAGGTCGGTTTCCTTTCCGGCGGTAATCAGCAGAAGGTCGCCATTGCAAAATGGCTGCTCGCTGAGCCGGATATCATCATTCTCGATGAGCCGACGCGCGGCATCGACGTCGGTGCAAAGCGCGACATCTATATGCTGATGGGCGAGCTTGCAAAGGCGGGCAAGGCCGTCGTCATGATCTCCTCCGAAATGCCGGAGGTCATTGGTATGAGCGACCGCATCATGGTCTTGGCCGACGGCCAGATGATGGGCTTCGTCGACCGCAAGGATTTCAATCAGGAAACGCTGATGCAAATGCAATTCGGCTTTGCAAACTGAAATGAAGGGGTGTTAAACTTGAGTCCTTTGAACGTTGCTTCCGGTAAAAAGAGCAGAAAGGATTTGGGCAGCAATCTTCAGTCTCTGATTATGCTGTTCGTTCTTGTCGCATTATTCGTAGTTCTGAGTTTTCTTTCTCCCGCGTTTTTTAAGGTAGGTAACTTCATCAATATTCTGAAGCAGACCTCCATTAACGGCATTCTGGCCGCCGGTATGGCCTGCGCGATTCTGACGGGCGGCTTTGATATGTCCGTCGGCTCGACGGTCGGTCTGTCCGGCGTCATCGCGGCGCTGCTGGCGCAGGGCGATTATCCCATTGTCGTCCCCATCGCGGCGGCCATCGGCACCGGCCTGCTCGTGGGCGTGCTTAACGGCGTTCTGGTCGCGTATCTGAATGTTCCGGCCTTCGTCGTAACCCTCGGCACACAGTCCATCGTCCGCGGTCTTGCGTACATCATCTCCGGCGGCAAGCCGATCTTCGGCGTCGTGGATGCCTATGAGCGGATCGCGGGCAGCAAGCTGTTCGGCGTCATCCCGATGCTGGTTGTCTACTACGTCGTCATTACGCTGATCATCGGCTTTGTCCTGCAAAAGACCGTTTACGGCCGCCGGATGTACATGGTCGGCGGCAACGCACAGGCAGCGCGCGTCTCGGGCATCAACACCCGCTTCATCAAGATGTCCGCCTTTGCGATCTGCGGCCTGATGGCCGGTATTGCCGGTATGCTTTCGACGGCGCGCACCGTTTCCGGTGCTCCGCTGACCGGCGAGGGCTATGAGCTGGACGCAATCGCGGCCTGCGTCATCGGCGGCTTCAGCATGGACGGCGGCGTCGGCAAATGGTACGGCATGATCATCGGCGCGCTGATCCTCTCCGTCATGGGCAACGGCCTTGACATCCTCGGCGTATCTTCCTACTATCAGAAGATTCTCAAGGGCGCGATCATCATTATCATCGTGCTGCTTGACGTCCGCGGCAAGCGCCGCCGCAACTGATCCCGTATTGTCCACGCTCAATGCGTGTGCAATAGATAAAAAACTGGAAAAATTGAACTGGAGGAAAAATCATGAAAAAGATCCTTGCGCTCATCCTTGCACTGACTGTCGTCTTTGCATTGGCCGCCTGCGGTGGCGGCGACACCAATCCGACCGACGCACCCAACACCGGAGATGCGAAGCCCGTCGTTTACTTCTGCATTTCCCACATGACCAACGCTTGGGCCGTTACCGCCTCCGATTCCATGAAGGCTGCGGCGGAAGAGCAGGGCGTTGACCTGACGGTTCTCGAGGCCGGTCAGGACATCAACACCCAGGTTTCCCAGATCGAAATGGCCGTGACCAACGGCGCCGCCGTCTGCATCATCGAGCCGGTTTCCGCCGAGGGCGTGCTCGCTGCCGTTAAGGCCGCGGAAGAAGCCGGTGTCCACTGCATCATCTACAACCAGAACATCTCTGATCCCTCCGCTGCAACCTGCTTCGTCGGTGTCTCCAATGAAGACATGGGCTACATGGAAATGAAGAACGCCTGCGAGTCCATCGGCGGTAAGGGCAACGTTGCCCTCCTGCTTGGCCCGCTCGGCTCCGAAGGCCAGATCGGCCGCTCCGCCGGTTATGACCGTGCGCTGGCCGAGTACCCCGACGTCACCGTCGTCTTCGAAGAGGACGCACAGTGGACGACCGACGCCGCTCTGAAGCTGGTTGAAAACTGGATCTCCACCGGCAAGGAAATCAACGCCGTTGTCAGCCAGAACGACAACATGGCGCTTGGCGCAGTAAAGGCGTTTGAGGACGCAAACATGTCCGGTATCCCCGCCTACGGCGTTGACGCCGTCGACGATGCTCTGACCGCGATTCAGGCGGGCCGTCTGACCGCTACGGTCGATCAGGCTACCCCCGAGCAGTCCAGACTCGCCATCGAGGCCGCTGTGAAGCTGGCTAAGGGCGAAGCCGTCGAAAAGGAATACCTTGCAGAGCCGACCCTCATCGACGCTTCCAACGTTGCGGACTATCTGAAGTAAGCTTTTTCATCCAGACTACACACGACAGGGTCTCGAAAGAGGCCCTGTTCTTTAAGAGGAGGTTTTCCGACCTATGGCAACGATGCAAACCCCACTTCGCATCGGAACAATGATTCTGAAAAACCGCTTCGTCATGACGCCGATGAACACGAACTATTCCGACGCCAACGGGTGCATGACCCCGCAGATGGAGGAGTATTACGTTCGTCGCGCGAAGGGCGGCGCGGGACTGATCGTGCTCGAGGCCGTCGCAGTCACGCCCGACACCAGAAACCACGGCGTGCAGCCGATGCTCTGCGACGAAAAGTACGTTCCGGCATGGTCAAACCTGATCGAGCGGCTGCAAAGCTACGGCGCGAAGGTCTCCATCGAGCTGGCGCATTTCGGCTCGGAGGCGACGCTCGCGCCCCGCGCCTCGGCCTCGGACGTTTCCCGCTTCCCCGGCGTGGAGGTAGAGGTGCTGACAAAGGCGCGCATTCGCGAGCTGCAGGAGGCCTTCGTCCATACCGCGCTCAACGCCCGCATGGCCGGAGCCGACGCGGTAACCCTGCACGGCGCGCACGGCTACCTGCTGGCCGAGTTCATGTCGCCCCTGTATAACCACCGGACGGACGAATACGGCGGCTGTCTGGAAAACCGCATGCGCTTTGTCACTGAGCTGCTGGCCATGCTGCGTGAGGCCCTCGGCCCGCGCTATCCGATCATGGTGCGCTACAGCGTGGACGAATTCGTCACCGGCGGCCGCGACGCCGAGGAATCGCAGAAGGTCGCCGTCCTGCTTGAGCAGGCGGGCGCGTCCGCAATTGACCTTTCCGCCGGCGTTCCGAACACCTACACCTTTACGAATCCCCCCAACGGCCTCGGCGACACCAGCTGCATGCTGATTGAAAAGGCCGCCGCCGTGAAAAAGTGCGTGCACATTCCGGTCATCTGCGCCAACACCATCCGCCATCCGGAGGAGATCAAGCGCATTCTGGCCGAGGAAAAGGTCGACCTGATCGGTCTGGCCCGTCCCCTGCTGGCCGACCCTGATTTCCCGAACAAGGCCATGGCGGGCAGAGACGAAGAAATTCGCCCGTGCCTTTCCTGCCAACACTGCTTCCGCACGCTGGATTCCGGCCGCACGCTGCGCTGCGCGGTGAATCCCGAAACCGGGCGCGAATATGCCTACCACGCAATCCAGAAGCAGACGCCCAAGCGCCTGCTGGTCGTCGGCGGAGGCCCCGCCGGTATGGAGACGGCGCGCGTCGCCGCGCTCGAGGGCCACACGGTCTTCCTCTGCGAGCGGGCCGACCGCCTCGGCGGTTCTCTGGTCGCCGCGTCCATCCCGCCCAATAAGGGCAAAATTGCCGACCTGATTCGCTGGTATGAGCATCAGCTCAAGCTGCTCGGCGTGAAGGTTTACCTCAACACGGCGGCCACGCCGGAGTTCATCGCGGCCTGCAATGTCGACAAGGTCGTCTGCGCCTGCGGCGCTGACTACATGCGCCGCATCGAGGGCAGCGACCGTGCCTCGGTCCTGACCGTGATCGAGGCGCTGACCGAGCCGAAGCGCGTCGGAAAGAACGTCGTCATCATCGGCGGCGGCGCGTCCGGCTGCGAGGCTGCAGAGTTCTTCGCCGGAGAGCACATCTCCCTGCGCTGGACGGGCAAGGACGGCGTCAGCGGTCCGCTGCTCTACGAGCGCACGGAGCATCCGGAAATTCCGGTCGAGCACAACGTGACCCTCGTCGAGATGCTGCCGCAGGTCGCCTCCGACATGGACGAGTTCAATAAGGAGCTGATGCGCGTCGCGCTGAAGGAAAAGAACGTCCGCATTCTGGCCGGGGCACGCGTGGAGCGCGTTCTCGACGGCGCGGTGCATCTCATCGACGCACAGGGACAGGAGCAGCATCTGGCGGCCGACACCGTCGTCCTCGCCGCCGGTCTGATGCCGCGGCAGTGCGCCGCTGCGGACGCCGAGCCTGCGGGCGACAGCGTCAAGCCCGGCCGCATCGGCGACGCAACCTACAGCGCCTACGCCCTCGCGCGGCGGCTGTTCGAGGACTGAGTCAGCAATCCAAAAAAATTCGCCAAAATTTTGGTAAAATAACGAAAACGACGCCCCATTTGTCAGGCAATTATGCTATAATGTCTGACAGATGGGGCGCGCTGCATCTTCCGGCGCGCCCAAAGCGGAGCCGCGACGGCCCCGCTGGGAGGAATCGTATGAAAAAGACGGACACAACCTACCAGACCTGTCTGGCCATCCTGAAGGAGGAGCTGATCCCCGCCGGAGGCTGCACCGAGCCAATCGCTATTGCCTATACTGCGGCCACGGCGCGTAAGACGTTGAGCGCGATGCCTGAGCGGATGGAGGTGCACGCCAGCGGCAACCTGATCAAAAACGCCATGGGCGTTTATATTCCGAACGGCGGCAAACTGCGCGGCGTGAATGCCGCGGCGGTGCTGGGCGTTGTGGGCGGCAATCCCGACAAGAAGCTGGAAGTCCTTCTGGATATGCCGGAGGGCGTGCTTGAACAGGCGACCGCTCTGTTAAACGAGGACTTCTGCACGCTCCACGTCCTGCATGACGACGCGCCGCTGCACCTGATCGTCAAGCTGTTCTGCGGCCCGCACACGGCCCTTGTCGAGCTGAAAAACTCGCATACCCACATCGTCCGCATCGAGAAGGACGGCGCGCTGCTCTTCCGTGCCGAAGACGAGGAGAGCACAGACGACGGCATGACCGATCACACCTGCCTGAGCGTCGCCGGAATTCTGGACTTTGCCGAGACGTGCGACCTTGAGGACATCCGGCCGATTTTACAGCGTCAGATCGACTGCAACCTGAAAATCGCGGAGGAGGGTCTGACGAACGACTGGGGCGTCAACGTCGGCAAGCTCTACAGCAAGCACGGCAAGCTCCTGCAGGCCTACGCCGCCGCCGCGTCCGACGCGCGCATGAGCGGCTGCACCCTGCCCGTGGTCATCGTCTCCGGCAGCGGAAATCAGGGCGCGACGGCCTCGCTGCCCGTGGTGATCTACGCCCGGGAGCACGGCATCCCGCGCGAGCGCATGCTCCGCGCGCTGGCGCTGTCGAATCTGCTGGCCGTTCATATCAAATCCGGCATCGGCCGCCTGTCGGCCTATTGCGGCGCGGTCTGCGCCGCCACCGGCAGCGGCTGCGCCTTGACCTACCTTGCGGGCGGCACGCTCGAGCAGATCGAAATGACCCTGACCAACACGCTTGCCACCGCCTCCGGCATGGTCTGCGACGGCGCGAAGCCCTCCTGTGCGGCGAAAATCGCCACCTGTCTGGAAAGCGCCATTATGGCGCATGATCTTGCAATGGAGGGCAAATCCTTCCACGGCGGCGAGGGCATCGTCAAGGCCTCTGTCGAAGACACTGTCGCCGCCGTCGGCTGCGTCGCCAGCCAGGGCATGCGCCAGACCGACGAAGTCATCCTAGACCTCATGACCGACCACCCCTGACCACAACCGGACAGTGTAAATTTCCGATTCCTCATAGGGGCCGATGCCCATTGCGCAGCCGTTGGCGGCTTTGCCGCCTTACGGATGCGGCATACCATGTCGGTGTCGTATCCCGACAGTTCCTTTTTCGCGAAGTCTAGCCGTTTTTGTTTTCTCTCGCAAAATATGCCGCTGGTTTTTTTAATATTTCTACCTGCTGCCGGAGTTCCTCGTTCTCTCTTTCTAGTTTCCTTACCCTTGCCTCCTCCGGCCGCAGGTTGCCTTTGCCGAGGAACGCTGCATCTCCGTACGTCTTATACTCCTCTATCCAACGGTGCAGCATGACTTGGTTTATCCCCATTCGTTCAGCTACGCTTTTGACCTTCAGATGTTCCTTCAATACCAGTTCGCACGCCTGCACCTTGAACACCTTGGTGTAGTTCCGCTTCTTTTTCATCATTCTACCAGAGCCTGCAAGCTATGTCTCCTTTTTGCTCTTTTCAATTTGCGCAATTTATTGTACATTATCCAGTCCGCAAGGCAGCGCGGAGCTGCTGCCGCGCTCCGCAAACGCTGGGGTGCGAACGTTGTTCGCGATTGAATAGAAGAAAGCACTACCATCTCTGGTAGTGCTTCTTATGTTGGCGTTACCTATTTTCACAGCCAGTCGCCCGGCAACTATCGTCGGCGCAGATGAGCTTAACTTCTGTGTTCGGGATGGGAACAGGTGGACCCTCATCGCAATCAACACCAACTCGAACAAAATTTGCTGGAGAAAATTCTGTTCTTAAAAACGCGTTTTGAGTTATCTGCTGAGGATTGGCTTTTCCCTGACTCAGCAGCTCAGGGGATGTGCCCTGAAAACTGAACATGAATGATGCTGTCTGTTACTTCCGCGTCTCCGCGTCGCAACTTCGAGCCTGCTTCCTTCTTTCGTAGGTCAAGCTTTCGGCTTATTAGTATCAGTCAGC
>CAKUNB010000052.1 GCA_934668285.1 uncultured Oscillospiraceae bacterium
GAGCGCGCCTTTGCCCGCATCACGCAGGAGGCCGAGCTGTCGCTTCCCGGCGGCTGCAAGCTCAAGCTGCACTGCGGCCCCGGCATGGTCAAGCGCAACAACGTCGAGGACAAGGAGGTCCGCTTCATTCTGGACAACGACATCTTTATGTCCGGCAAGGTCGAGATGAAGCACTCCGCCGGTGCGCTGAACACCGTGCATACCCACGCTGACCGCGCCTTCCGCGGCGCGATCACCGATACGCTGCATCTGGCAATGGAGCCGCAGCCGCTCTGATCGGAGGAACTGTTCCATGTATTTCGGATACTACTATTTTGACCCGCTGTACGGACTGGTGATCGTTGCGATGCTGCTGTCGCTGCTGGCCGGCGCAAAGGTCAACAGCACCTTCAAAAAGTACAGCCGCGTGCGCAACTATCGCGGCATGACCGGCGCGGACGCCGCGCGGGCCGTGCTGGCGGCCAACGGCGTCAGCGGCGTGCGTATCGAGCGGGTGTCCGGCAATCTGACGGACCATTATGACCCGAAAGCCAACGTCATCCGTCTGTCGGAGAGCGTATACGACGCGCCGACGACCGCCGCCGTCGGTGTCGCGGCGCATGAGGCCGGACACGCCGTGCAGTATGCTACGGGCTATATCCCCATCCGCCTCCGCGCCGCCATCGTGCCGGTCACGAACATCGGCTCGCGGCTGTCCATGCCGCTGATTTTTCTGGGGCTGATCATGATGTCCATTGAGGCCGCACCCGCCGTGAGCGACTTTTTCTATTACGTCGCAGTCGCCGGGGCGCTGTGCTACGGCACGTGCGTCGTGTTCCAGCTCGTCACCCTGCCGACGGAGTTCAACGCCAGCCGCCGCGCCGTTCGCGCCATTGAGCAGAGCAATCTGCTGACCGAGGAGGAAAGCCGCGGCGCACGGAGGGTACTGACCGCCGCCGCCATGACCTACGTCGCCGCCCTCGCCGTCAGCCTGACGCAGTTTCTGCGTCTGCTCCTGCTCGTTTCCGGCCGCCGCAGACGGGATTGACCAACAAAGCGTATTCTCAGGAGGATTTGTTTATGAAACGATTGACCGCACTTTTGCTCTGCGCCGTTCTTTTGATGAGCGTGATCTTCCCGGCCTCGGCGGCCCTGCCGGAGCAGGCCGGACTGTCGCAGGAGGAGTGGGAGGTGCTGCTCCTGACCAATCGCGAGCGGCTGAAGGAGGGCCTGGATCCGCTGACCTCCGTGCCGTTTTTGCAGGACGTTTGCGATATTCGCGCCGAGGAGATTACCGAGCGTTTCTCCCACACGCGGCCGGACGGCACCAAGTGCTTTACTGCGCTGGATGAGAAAGTACACCCGTATTACTGTGCCGGCGAAAATATCGCCGCAGGCCACACCTCGCCCGAGGATGTTGTGACCGGCTGGATGGACAGCTACGGCCACCGGATGAATATTCTGGATAAGGATTTCATCCACATGGGCACCGGCTATGTCTATACGCCATGGCAGGGATACGGAATGTACTGGGTGCAGTTCTTCTTCTCCGGCTTTGACTGCGCCTACAGCGACATGCGGCTGGTCGGCAACACCGGCGTCGCGGCGAGCTGCGCCTCGATTGACGACGCACAGCTGACGCTGGCGCTGCAATGCAGCTGCGGCACGTCGTATCTGCCGCTGATGGCGGAATTCTGCACCGGCTTTGTGCCCGGCCAGACCGGAACGCAGACCGTTACCGTCTCCTGCCTCGGCTTTACCAAACAGTTCAAGCTCACCGTGAACGAAAGCGGGCAGGGCGAGGTCATTCCGGACGAGACGGTTGCGGGCTTTACCGACGTTCCGGCCAGCGCGTGGTACGCCGGTGCGGTCGCGTTCGCCGTGGAGCATGAGCTGATGAACGGCGTTGGCGGCGGGAAATTCGAGCCGGAGGGCACGATGACCCGCGCCATGCTCGTCACGGTGCTCTGGCGCGAGGCCGGATCGCCCGATGCGGGCGCCAGCGGCTTCGTTGACGTGCCCGACGGGCAATGGTACACAACCGCCGTCGCGTGGGCGCGGGAGGCGGGCGTCGTTAACGGCACCTCCGACACGACCTTTGCCCCTGAGGGCAGCATCACGCGCGAGCAGCTGGCGACGGTTTTGTACCGCTATGTGGACAGGGTCGGCTATCCCAGCGGTGTGCGCGGCAATCTGTCCGGCTTCCCTGATGCGGGACAGATCAGCGACTATGCGGCCGACGCCATGGCGTGGGCTGTCGGCATGGGCCTCATCAATGGCTCAGACGGCTTCCTGCTCCCGCAGGGCAACGCGACCCGCGCCCAAGTCTCCGCCATCCTCATGCGCTACATCAAAAACGTCGTCGGCCAATAAGCGCCGCAGGCGCACGTTGCGACATAGCATGCACCAAAATCGACGCTGTCTGCACCGGCGGGCTTAGGGAAGCCCGCCCTACGGACAAAATCGGTGGTGTCTGCATCATATTGCCATTAAAGAGTCAGCGTCCGGAACCCATCTCCGGACGCTGCTTTTTTGCGGAAAAATCAACCGCTTGCATTTTGTCGAAATTCATGGTATCTTGGCGGTAGATATCATACCTGCCAAGGAGGATTTTCCATGCGCAACCGCATTCTTTCCGGCCTGATCGCGCTGCTGATGCTGCTGGCCGCCGTGCCGACCGTCCGCGCGGCGGCGTTTACCGATATTGAAAATCACTGGGCCGAGCCGTACATCGCGCGTGCGGTTTCTCTCGGGCTGTTTCAGGGCGTGAGCGAGACGGAGTTTGCGCCAGAGAGTACGATGACGCGCGGTATGTTCGTGACCGTCCTCGGGCGGCTGGAGCAGGTCGACACGACCCAATGGAGCGGCGAAACTGCACCGCGCTTCTTCTCCGACGTTCCTGCCGGGCAGTACTACGCGCCGTATATTGCGTGGGCGGTGTGCAACGGTGTCGCCAACGGCATCAGCAGCACGGAATTCGCGCCCGACGCGCCGGTGACGCGCGAGCAGATGGCCTGCCTTGCCGCGCGCTACGCCGAGCGGCTGGGCTACGAGCTGGCGGCGGCGGAGCCGGACAAGCTTCCGGCGTGGTTTGCCGATGCGGACGAAATTGCCGATTGGGCGGCGGACAGCGTCGAAGCTCTGCGCAAAACCGGCATCCTCAACGGCGCGGCGGACAAGGACGGCTCCGTCCGCTTCCTGCCGCAGCAGACCGCGACCCGCGCCGAGTGCGCCACGGTCTTCTGCCGTCTGGCCGACGCGCTGCGCAAGCCGTTTCTGCCGCCGGTGCAGCCCGAGCGGCTGACCCTGAACCGGACGATCGCCGAGCTGACGGTCGGGCAGCAGCTGACGCTGCTGGCCGAGACGGAGCCGGAGTCCGGCTGCTACCTGTGCTGGCGCAGCTCGGATGAGCGCACCGTTACCGTTGACAACGGCACGGTGCTCGCCGTTGGCGCGGGCACGGCGGTCGTCACCGTCTACACCGGAAACGGCCTTTCCGCCGCCTGCACGGTCACATGCACCGAGGCGGGACTGGCCTCTGACAGGGAAATTTATCAGGACAAGTGCCTCCGCCTGTTCGGCGAAAAGACAAGCGATCCGCGCGTCTATTACACGGATCGCGAAATTGCAAAGGCGAATATGGTCGAGATCACGGTCAACGTCTGGGACTTCAACTACGCGGGCGTCAAGGTCACAAAGCAAATGACGCTCACCGTCCACCAAGCGCTGGCAGACACGGTGCGCGCCATCTTCCGCGAAATTTATGAGGGCGAGGAGCAGTTTCCCATCCACTATCTCGGCGGCTGGAGCTGGTCGGGCCGGTCGGAGCACTCCATCGGCAGCGCCATTGACATCAACCCCGACGAGAATTACTACTGCGACCCCGACGGCAACGGTCTGGTCGGCAAATACTGGAAGCCCGGCGAGGATCCGTACTCCATCCCGCTCGACGGCGAGGTTGCAAGGATTTTTAAGAAATACGGCTTCACGCAGGGCGTCAACTGGCGCAGCGGCTACAAGGACTATATGCACTTCAGCTACTTCGGCACCTGACCGGCTATGTGCGTAGCACACGGGATTCTTGATGAAATATTTTAATCAAGGCAGCTTCGAAAAAGTCTGGATAGACTTTTTCGAAGCTGCCTTCAAAATTGCAAAATAGGAATAGAAGATTATTTTGCAATTTTGCCCGCTGCGGCGGGGTTATTGAACGTGAAAGGGAACCCTGACGGTTCCCTTTCACACTTTTCCTCCCTCCGAAGCCTTTCGCTGCGCAGTTTTTGGCAGTCTGTCTTGATTCAATATTTTAATCAAGAATCAGTATTGAACAGCAGCAGCGAAAACCACGTCACGACGTTGCCGCCATACTGATA
Source organism: uncultured Oscillospiraceae bacterium (assembly GCA_934668285.1). Lineage (GTDB taxonomy): Bacteria > Bacillota > Clostridia > Oscillospirales > Oscillospiraceae > JAZOXB01. The sequence goes on from CAKUNB010000052.1 coordinate 4,353, forward strand.
AGTCACGCCGAGGCGCTCGGCCAGCGCCGTAACGATGATGCCATGGCTCTCAACGCAGGGGTACATCAGCTCCGGATGGCGGCAGGGTGCATCGGGATACGTACAATTTGCGCAGATCGCGCAGGACTCTGTCGACAGGACGTAGGGAGAAATCCCTTCGTCCTGTAATATTTTTGCGACCTCGCGCGTGAGCGCCTCGTGCGCGGGGCGGGTGGCCAGCGCCTGCTCCACATCGGCAATGTCGCTGACCTCGGAGAGGGTAACGATGAGCAGACCGTCCGGATGCGCAAGCACGCGCCGCCGGCACTCGTCCACCGTTCCGACCGCCGGCGGGCAGGCCCAGCTCTTGTCGTAGCGCGGGCACTCCTGCCTGCAGACGGTGCGGATGCGCTCGGAGAATTCCAGCTCCTCCGTGCGGAAGAAAACGTATTGCGCCAGCGGCAGCTTGCACAGGCGCTCTTCAATACGGGCGCGGTTCATGGGGTCACTTCCTTCAGATACAGCAGATCGTGCGACACCGGCTTGCAGAACAGGCGGCGAATCTCGGCGGTGTCGCTCGTCTGGCCGAGAATCCACATCAGCTTGGCCAGCGCCGCCTCTGTTGTCATGTCATACGCTTCTAAAAGCAGCAGGTCGTGCTTCAGATGGAAGCCGACGTCGTAGGTGCCGAGGTTGCTGCCCTCGTTCTGCACCTGCGTGGTCATGACGATGGTCTTGCCGTCGCGGATGGCGCGGCGGATCACGTCAAAAAAGCCGCTGCCCTGATACGACGGCAGCCCGCCAACGCCGTAGCTCTCGATAATCACCGCGTCGTTGTGCTCCAGAATATATTCTAACAGCGCACAATCCGTACCGGGGATGATCTTCAGCAGGCCGACCTTGGGGTCGAGCTTATGGTAGAAAACCGGTCGTTCAAGCGCCTCGGGGTGGATGTATTCCATCAGCACGCCGTTTTGCAGCACGCCGAGGACGGGATAATTGATGCTGGAAAAGGCCTGTAGGCTGGTCGTGTGCGTCTTGCGCGCGCGCGTGCCGAGCAGGACGCGGCCGTTGAACACCAGCATCACGCCGCACAGATCAGACACGGCGCAGCGGAACGCGTCGGCCAGATTCGTCTTGGAGTCCGTGTTTTCAAAGACGATCGGCTTCTGCGCACCGGTCAGGACGATGGGCTTGGGCGAATACTGCACCAGATACGACAGCGCGGCGGCGGTGTAGGCCATGGTATCCGTCCCGTGGGCGATAACGAAGCCGTCAAAATCGTCGTAGCTCTCCTCAATCGCCGCAGCAATTTGCAGCCAGTGCGCCGGTGTGATATTGGTCGAGTCGATGGAAAAGAGCTGCTTGCACGTAATGTCGCACAGCTCCGCCAACTCCGGCACATTTTCTACCAGCTGCTCCGACGTCAGCGCCGGCATCAGCCCGCTTTGCGTCATCTCCGAGGCGATCGTCCCGCCCGTCCCGAGCATCAAAACCTTTTTCATACCATACCTCCACCGGCTCACTGTTATGATTCATTGCGCCGCCGCGCCCCGGCTTTTCCATAGTATATCACAATTCCTCGCAGACCACAACGCAAAATATTGACAAACGGCGCGGCGGCGATTATTATGGTACTGATACTGAATCGGAGGTGGAAGCATCGTGCTTTCCGTAGTGATTCCGGCATATAACGAGGAAGAAATGGTACCCGTTGCGGCAGAAACGGTCGCGCGGGTTTTGCGAGAGGCAGGCATCGATTACGAGCTGGTGTTCGTGGACGACGGCTCCCGCGATAAAACATGGCCGGAAATCTGCGCCGCCGCGTCGAAAACGGTGCGCGGTGTGCATTTTTCGCGCAATTTCGGCAAGGAAGCGGCAATTTTTGCCGGTCTGCAGACGGCAAAGGGCGACTGCGTCGCGGTCATGGACTGCGATTTGCAGCATCCGCCGGAGAAGCTGGTGGAGATGTACCGCCTCTGGGAGCAGGGCGCGGAGGTCGTCGAGGGCGTCAAGACCGACCGCGGCAGAGAAAGCGCCGCGCACCGCCTTGCCGCTGCAACCTTTTATAAGCTCATCAGCCGCGCAACGCGGGTGGACATGTCCCGCGCGTCGGATTTCAAGCTGCTCGACCGCAAGGCCGTGAACGTGATCCTCACCATGCGCGAGAAGCGGGCATTTTTCCGCGCACTGTCGTCGTGGGTCGGCTTCCGCACGGCGGAGGTGCCCTACGAAGTGCGCGAACGCGCGGCGGGCCAGTCGAAGTGGTCGACATGGTCGCTGATGAAATACGCCGTGTCGAATATTACCGCCTTTACCGCCCTGCCGCTGCATATTGTGACGGTGCTGGGCGTGCTTACGCTGCTGGTTTCCGTGGTGCTGGGCATCACGGCGCTGGTGCAGAAGTTCATGGGCCTTGCCCTCGGCGGCTTCACGACGGTGATTATCCTGCTGCTGTTCCTCGGCAGCATCATCATGATCAGCCTCGGCATTATCGGCTACTACGTCGGCAATATCTACGAGGAGATCAAGGACCGTCCGCGCTATATCGTCGCCGACACCTGCGGCGGGGAATAAAAGCCCGCCCTACGACCATAATCCCAATTCCCGAAGAAGGGTTACCGCATGCTGCATAGAGAATACGCCGCGGGGCTTCGTCATGGAGTCCCTGTCGGCTTGGGATATTTATCCGTCAGCTTCGGCTTCGGCGCGCTTGCGTCGGCGCAGGGGCTTCGCGCGCTGGATGCGGTGCTGATCTCGCTGACCAACCTCACCAGCGCCGGTCAGTTCGCGGGGCTGACGCTGATCGTCGCCTCCGCCGGACTGTGGGAGATGGTGCTGACCCAGCTGGTCATCAACAGCCGCTACGCCCTGATGAGCCTTGCGCTCAGCCAGCGGATGGGGCAGAGAATCGGCCTGCTGCCGCGCCTGCTGATTGCATTTTTTAACACGGACGAAATTTTCGCCCTAGCCATGGCGCGGCCGGAGCCGCTCACCACGCCCTACCTGCTCGGACTGGGAACGCTGCCGCTGCTCTGCTGGACGGGCGGCACGCTGCTCGGCGCACTGGCCGGTTCGGCGCTGCCCGAGCAGCTGCGCAGCGCGCTGGGCGTGATGCTCTACGGCATGTTCGTCGCCATCGTCGTGCCGCCTGCCAAAAAGGAGCGGCCGATCCTGCTGTGCGCCCTGCTGGCGCTCGGCTGCAGCAGCCTCTTTACGTGGGTGCCGCTGCTCGCGTCGGTGTCGCCGGGAATTTCCATTGTGGTCTGTACCGTCGTGGCTGCCGCCGCCTGCGCGTGGCTCTTCCCAATCAAGGAGGAGGCCGCATGAGCATCTATCTGTACATCGCGGCAATGGCGTTGACGACCTATCTCATCCGCGTCCTGCCGATGACGCTGCTGCGCAGGCCGATCCGGAGCCGCTTTCTGCGCTCCTTTCTGCACTACGTCCCCTATGCCTGCCTCAGCGCAATGACCTTCCCGAGCATTCTCAGCAGCACGGACAGTCTGCTCGCCGGAATTGCCGCGCTGGCCACGGCAATCTTCCTCGCCTGCCGCGGCAAGAGCCTCCTCACCGTCGCCCTGAGCACCTCCTGCGCCGCCCTCCTGACCCAGCTCCTCCTCTCGCTGTTTTAGCAAAAAAATCGCCCGCCAATCGAAACGATTGGCGGGAATTGCTCATTTTTTCATATCGCGATACAGGAACGTCACGACCTGTGCTCTGGTGCAGGTGTCGTTCGGGCTGAACGTTGTGGCGCTCGTGCCGTTGGTGATGCCGTTTTCGACGGCCCAGAGGACGGCGGTGCCGTAGTACTCTGACGTTTTGACGTCGCTAAACGGGTTATTCTGACTGACAGGCGTGGGCTTGCCTGCAAAGCGCCAGAGGAACGTCACGATCTGCGCGCGGGTGCAGGTGGCATTTGGGCTGAACGCCGTAGCAGCCGTGCCGTTCGTGATGCCCTTCTCGACCGCCCAGAGAACTGCGTCATAATAGTACTCACCAGACTTCACATCCGCAAACGGATTGACGCTGCTCGTCGGCTCCGGCTTCCCAGCCGCCCGCCACAGGAATGTCACCACCTGCGCACGCGTGCAGCCCTCGTCGGGGCCGAATGTCGTCGCGCTGGTGCCGTTGGTGATGTTTTTCGAAATCGCCCAGTCGATCGGGTCGTGTGCCCAGTGGCCCTTTGCGGGCATGTCGGCAAACACCTTGCCGGGGCAGCTCGTGCCGCCGTCGCAGGGGAGACCGCCTTCCAGCTTTGACGTTTTGACAACCTTTGTCTGCGCTGCAAACGCCGCATTCTTAAAGGTCGCGGTGCAAGTGATCTCACCCTCGGTGTCGTAGGTCGCTTCCTTCGTCACAACGGACACCGCCGCAGCGGTTTCGCGCTCAACATGCGCCGCGTCCCGCTTACACGTCCGCGCTGCCGTAACGGAGCGGTTATCGTCCGCCCAGACATAGGACGGTGCGCCCCAGTCGTGATCCAGCGGCGCGGTCTCATCAGCCACATACTTGTTGTCGCAGACCTCGCAGAAATAGATCGTATAGCCGCCCGTCGTACAGTCCGGCGGGGAAACAACCGGCTCGTAGCTGTGCGCAACGTCAAATTCCACCCACTCGGCGTTTTTGTACAGCCAGTTTTTGCCGTCGGCTTCGTAGTAATTCTTGTTTGTCGATTGCAGCCGGATGCGGTAGCTGCCCTCCTCCAACGTTCGGGTGAGGCCGCTGTTAACATAGAACTGGCTTTCAAGACGCTGGTACTCGCCGTTCTCGTCCTTCTTGTCCAGATAAATGTTATAGTGCGTTGTATTCGCCGTAGGCTTCCATGTAAAGGTAACTGTTTCGCCCGGATGGTAGACCGCCTTCATATCCAGCAGCGCCGGTGTCGCCGGACGGTTGCATTCCAGACAGCCCGCGCGGGTCGTCGGCTCCTTGTAGTTCCGCTGCGCAACGCCGCAGACGGAGCAGTAGTAACACTTATAATGCGGATGCACATCCTCCACAAAGGCATAGCCGCCGCTCAAATCGCAGGTGTGCGGTGCAGGCGGCGTATAGGCCGTCGCGCCCGGCCATTTGATGTACTTGATGTAGGTGTAGCCCTTTTCCTGCACGAAGCTGCTCCATGTATAGTACTTCTCTCGGCAATAGGGATAAGGATATCCGTTCAGACCGCCCTCAAACGCGGTGAAGCCGTTCGCATCCTTCTGCACAATGATGAGATTGTGCCCGGGCGAAAGATTCTTTACAACTTCGCCGTCATGGCTGTGCAGGTTTGGCTCATAGCAGACACGAATGCAGGCGCCAAGCGCCGCCTTCGACACGTAATCCTTCAGATGCACCGCCGTCAGCCGAAGATCAGCATCGCTCAGTTTACGCAGGGCATTGTCCGCCGAACCGAACTCCCACGTAAAGCTCTGCTTCCAGATCTTGTTGTAGATATTGTTCGCATATGTCCAACACTGCAACGGTGCAGAGGTAAAGTCATCATAATGGACAACGACTCCATTGATTGTGTACGCATTACTCGCAAACACCGCCGGAGCCAGACCTGCAAGCAGTGCCAACAGCAGCAGCGCTGCCAGAAAAACACGCAGACCTCGCTTTTTCATGCCGTATCTCTCCCGATTCCTCAATCTTAGCGGTCTGCAACCCACACACCGCTACAATTATAGTATACCATGCAAGCCCTGCCATTTCAAGCACGATTTGCCAGCTTTTCCAGCATCGCTTCCCCGATTACAAAGAATAGAGCGAAGCGACGTGGTAATCTCGTGCAGGCAGCATCGAAAATTGACTACGGGTGCGTATTTTATAGTGCGTGCGAAGGTGCTTCCAGTGTCGGCTGCCCCCGTTGGGGGCAGTGCCGCTGACCGGAATCGTACTTAAGGTAAGGGCAGAACTACGGCAAGCTGCCACTGGCAGATTGCTTGGGGTTTTCTCAAAAATCTGAGTGTGTACTGTTGCATCGATAGCTTATTGCAACTCTTCGATTCCTTGGTCAGCGGCACCAGAAAAGCCGGCCCATTGGGCC
>CAKUNB010000053.1 GCA_934668285.1 uncultured Oscillospiraceae bacterium
GCACAGGACGGATGATGTCGCACATTGCCTTCCTGAAAATTCCGAATTACCACAAGCTCATTGCCCTGACCGACAGCGGCATGGTGCTGCGTCCGGACCTCGCGCAGAAGAAGGAAATCGCGGAAAATGCCGTGGCGATTTTAAGCGCCATGGGCTATGACCACGTGAAAATCGGCGCGCTGGCCTCCGTTGAAAAGGTCAACCCCAAAATGCAGGCGACGCTCGACGCGCAGGCGCTGGCCGAAATGAGCCGCGACGGCACGATCTCCGGCTGCACCATCGAAGGCCCCGTCAGCTACGACATTCTGATGGACAAGCGCTCAGCGGAGAAGAAGGGCTACACGGGCCACATTACCGGCGACGCGGACGTGATGCTGGTGCCGGATATGGACGCGGGCAACATTCTCGGCAAGGCGCTGGTCTGTTCCGCAGGCGCGCAGATGGCCGGAATCATCGTCGGCGCAAAGGTTCCCGTCGCGCTGACCTCCCGCGGGGCGCATGTGGAGGAGAAGTACCAGTCCATTCTCCTCGCGGCCTCGTGCGTGTAAGAGGAGGCGAAGATGGAAAACGGAAAACTGATTTTAGTCATCAACCCCGGCTCCACCTCAACGAAGGTCGCGGTGTTCCGCGACAAGGCCGAGCTTAGCTCCGAGACGCTGGAGCACTCGCAGGAGGAGCTTCGCAGATTTCCGGCGGTCGTGGATCAGCTGGAATTCCGCAAGGAGGCCGTGCGCCGCTACATCGACGAGCGCGGCCTGCGCATCGGCGACTTTTCGGCGATTGCCGCGCGCGGCGGGGTCATCGGCGCACTGGAGAGCGGCGCATACCTCGTCGACGAGCTGTTTGCCCACGCGTCGAGAACCACTCATGTCCCGCATGCGGCCAACCTCGCCTCCGTCATCGGCTACGAGCTGGTCAAGGAGAGCGGCGCGGACATTCCGACCTTTGTCTACGACGCCGTCTGCGGTTGCGGCAAGCCGGAGGAGATTTTTACCCTCACCGGCATGGCGGCAATGGAACGCCCGTTTCTGACGCACGTGCTCAACACCCGCGCCGTCAGCATCCGGCAGGCGGAGGAGGACGGCGTTCCTCTTGCGGAGACGATCTATATCGTCGTGCACATGGGCGGCGGCGTGACCACCAACCTCGTCTGCGGCGGCAAAATCACGGATATTGTCGCCGACGACGAGGGCGGCTTCTCGCCGGAGCGCTCCGGCGGCGTGCCCTGCCGCAAGCTGGTGCGCATGTGCTATTCCGGCAAGTATACTGAGACCGAAATGCAGCGCATGCTCAAGGGCGAGGGCGGTATGCTCAGCTATCTGGGCACCAGCGACCTGCGCCGCGTCGAGGAAATGATCGCGGGCGGAAGCCGCCGCGCGGAAATCGTGTATCAGGCAATGGCCATGCAGCTTTCCAAGGATATCTGCTCGCTTGCCGCCGTGGTCTGCGGCAAGGTGGATAAAATCATCCTGACCGGCGGCCTTGCCTATTCCGAGAAGTTCACCGGCCTGCTGCGCGAGCGGACGGGCTTCCTCGCGCCGGTATCGGTCATTCCGGGCAGCATGGAAATGCAGGCATTGGCCTTCGGCGCGCTGCGCGTGCTCAACGGCGAAGAGGCCTACCATACCTTCCGCGGCTGAATCTGTACCCCTTGCCGCAGCGTGCGGCATCAAAAATAGAAAAGGAGAATGCGCAATGATCATCGGAAACGCAACCGTCGAAATCAAGGCTGACCGCCTTGCGGATTTCGAAAAGCTCTTCACCAGCACCTTCCAGCACACCTCGAAGGAGCCGGGCGTTCTGGAATACCGCTTCCACAGATCGCTCCAGAACCCCTGCAAGTACCTGATTTTTGAAAAGTACGTCGATCAGGCAGCGGTGGATTCGCACATGAATTCCGCGCCGAACCAGCAGTTCATCCGCGACGTGGACGAAATGCTGGCCTCCCCCTGCTACTGCGAGTACTACGAGGAACTCGTCAACGTCGATTCCTACCGGTAAGAGCCATGGCGCTTACGATAACTTGGCTCGGCCAGTCGGGCTATCTTCTGAATAACGGGCAGGGGACCTTAGCCGTTGACCCGTTCTGCGGCCGCCCGCGGCAGGGCATGCGGCGCATTTATGAGCCGGACGAGGCGCTGCGCGGCACGCATGTGGACATGGTAGCCTGCTCGCACCCGCACTGGGACCATTTCGACCCCTTTACCTATCGGGAATTCGTCATTCCAAAAACCTTCCTCGGCCCCTCGTCGTGCATCCGCGCCATGCAGGCGGACGAGACCATGCGCGCTATCGAAACGGTGACGCTCAACTGCGGCCAGACCTACGCTGCCAAGGGCTTTGAACTTACGGCTGTTCTGGCGGATCACGACAACGACAGCATCGGCATCGTGGTCAGAAGTGAGGGCGTGACCCTGTATTTTACCGGCGACACGATCTTCAGCTCCAACCTCCTGATGCGCAACTTTGGCATTCATCCGGATATCATCTGCGTCTGTATCAACGGCAAGTACGGCAATATGCACTACGTCGAGGCGGCGCTCTACTGCGGCTTCCAGCACGCAAGGTACGCCATCCCCGCGCATCACGACATGATACAGAACAATACCGAGGATCCGGAGAGCTTTGCCTCGGCGCTCGGCACATATGCGCCGGAGACCAAAGGCCGGATTCTGGAGCGCGGCAGGGCCTACGATGTCCATGCACTGATGGACTGACCGCGAAAGAGAGGAGAATACGCATGAGAAACGGAAAAGCTGCGCTTGTCACAGGCTCAAGCACGGGCATCGGCGCAGGAATCGCGCGGTCGCTGGCCGCAGCGGGCTACGATGTGGCCCTGCACTGCAACAGCTCCCGCGCCAAGGCCGAGCAGCTGCAGCAGGAGCTTGCGCAATACGGCGTGAACACCTGCCTTTTGCAGGCAAATATCGCCGAGCCGGAGGTGCCGGAGCAGCTGGTTCAGAAAACCGTGGAGCAGCTCGGGCGGCTGGACGTGCTGGTCAATAATGCCGGCGTTACGGTGATTCAGCTCCCCGGCGAGATGTCCGCAGCCGCAATGGATCACCTGTACCATGTGGATTTCCGCGGCATGGTCCTCGGCGCGTCTGCTGCCGCCAAGTATATGAAGGAAAACGGCATCTACGGCAGCATCCTGTTCAATACCTCCGTCCGCTCCTTCAATGCGCACAGCAACGACGCCGTCTACGGCGGCATGAAGGCGGGCCTGAACCGCGTCATCGAGTCCTTTGCCGTCAATCTCGGCCGCTACGGCATCCGCGTGAACGGATTTTCGCCCGGCGTGATCAATGTCTCGTGCCCCGTGCCCGAGGACGAGCGCAAGAGCGCGTTCTATCGCAACACGCACAAATTCATCCCTCTGCGCCGCAACGGCTACGCCGAGGACATCGGCAATGCGGTCGTATTTCTGGCCTCCGAGCAGGCCTCGTACATCACCGGTCAGGTGCTTCGCATTGACGGCGGCCTTTCGGTCGTCGGTGCGCCGGAGCATCTGGTCGACCTGCTCGACGCGTTTGACGTCGACGACCTGACCCACTGCGACCGTGCCTATCTCGAGGCGATTGACGCGGAGATCAATCAAAAGAAAATGGACTAAAGGAGAATGAATCATGGAAAACGTGAAACTTGTAGACATTCTGCGGGTCATTTCGAACGCAATGATCGAGGCAGAACCGAAGCTGACGGAGTTTGACTCTGCGCTCGGCGACGGCGACTGCGGTATCGGCATGAAGACCGGCTTCACCGCCGTTCTCGAAGCGCTGCAGGGCTGCGACGGCGCCTCGGCGCAGGACGTGCTGAAAAAGACCGCAATGGCGCTGATTTCCGCCGTCGGCGGCACCTCCGGCGCAATCTACGGCACGGCGTTTATGAAAATGGCGAAGGCCGCAGGCGCGGTCAGCGAGTACACCCTGCCTGCCGTTGCCGATATTCTTGAGGCCGGCCTCAACGGCGCAAAGATGCGCGGCGAGGACACCAAGGTCGGCGACAAGACCCTTGTCGACGCGCTCGAGCCTGCCGTCTATGCCTTCAAGGAAAAGGCCGCTGCAGGCGCGGCGCTCAAGGAGTGCTGCGCCGCCGCGACCGTTGCCGCCAAGGCTGGTTCCGACGCTACCATCGATATGATCGCAAAGAAGGGCAGAGCCTCCTACCTCGGCGAGCGCTCCATCGGCCACCGCGACGCAGGCTCCTACGGCATTTACGTCATTGCGGATGCCGTGGAAAAATATGTCAGCTAAACCATACATAAGAAAGGACGAAAAACAATGAAAAAAGTCATCAACGCCCCCGAAAATGTAGTCAATGAAATGCTCGAAGGCCTTGTCGCTGCCAACCCCGACAAGCTGGTGCTGATCCCCGAGAAGCGCGTGATCCTCCGCAAGGAGAAGAAGGCGGCCGGTAAGGTTGCCGTCATCACCGGCTCCGGCTCCGGCCACGAGCCTGATCAGGTCTTCTATGTCGGCAAGGGCATGATGGACGCCGCCTGCGCAGGCCCCGTCTTTGCCGCTCCCACCGCAGACGCTATCTACGAGGCCGCAAAGGCCGTCGACACCGGCGCGGGTGTCGTCTTCATGGTGAAGAACTACACCGGCGACCGCGGCCAGTTCGGCATGGCGGCTGAGATGTGCGAGATGGACGACATCAACGCCAAGATCGTCATTTCCGATGACGACGTCGCCGTCAAGGACAGCACCTTTACCGCCGGCCGCCGCGGCGTTGCGGGCGCGATTCTGAACTATAAGATCGTCTGCGCGAAGGCCGAGCAGGGCGCGGATATCGACGCCGTTGTGGAAATGGCGCACCGCGTCAACGCGAACACCCGCTCCATGGGCTTTGGCCTGACGAGCTGCACCACTCCGGCCAAGGGCGCTCCGACCTTCGAGCTTGGCGACGACGAGATGGAAGTCGGCGTCGGCCTGCACGGCGAGCCGGGCCGCGTCCGCACCAAGCTTCAGACTGCCGATGAGATCGTGACCTACATCACCAACGCCTGCATCGACGACCTGCCCTACAAGGCGGACGACGAGGTTGCCGTCATGATCAACGGCCTCGGCGGCACGCCGCTGATGGAGCAATACATTGCCTATAACATCGTGGCCAAGATTCTTGCCGGAAAGGGCATCAAGGTCTACAAGAGCTACGTCAACGAGTACTGCACCTCCATCGATATGGCCGGTCTTTCCGTCTCCCTGCTGAAGCTGGACGACGAAATGAAGGAGCTGCTCGACTACCCCGTGGACATTCCTTACGCGATCTTCTGATTTCTTTTCCCATAAACGAAAAACCATACCGGTGTTGGCCGGTATGGTTTTTTCGTCGAAAGGGAGCTGGATGACATATTTTTTTGTTGCAGGCGGGCGAGGAATGTGGTAAACTAGGCGGAGATACGAAACCGTAACAGCTCAATCGAATGGAGGGCGTTTTATGAATCCGGTTTTGGATTGCCTGCGTTCCACGGTGGCGCGCTTCCCGCAGCGCATTGCGGTTGCGGACGAGCATTGCACCTACAGCTTTTCCGAGCTTTGGCATACGGCGGCCTGCCTCGCCGCGAGAATCCCACAGCGCGGGCGCGGTGTCGGCGTGATGGTCGAGCGCAATGCGCAGACAGCGGTACTGTTCCTCGCCGTAACGATCAGCGGGAACTACGATATTCCCATCGACCCCGCCCTCCCGCCCCACAAGCGCGACGTGATCATTGAGGACGCAGAGATCTCCGTAATGCTCGGCAGCGACGCAGTGCGTGCCCTCCTCGCGGACTACACCGGCGACTTTCTGACGCTTGCCGATGCGGCAGGCGAGGAGCGCCCAATTCCGGAGGCTGAGGCAGATACGCCGCTTTACATGGTCTACACCTCCGGCTCCACCGGCAAGCCCAAGGGCGTTCTAAAGAGCCACGGCGCGGTGATGAGCTTTCTTGCGGCCTACACCGAGCGGTTCGACTTTTCCGAGCAGGACGTCATCGGCAACCAGACGCCGTTCTTCTTCGACGCGTCGGCGAAGGACTACTATCTCATGTTCTGCACCGGTGCGCGCTTAGAGGTCATCCCCTCGGAGCTGTTTTCGTTCCCCGTGCGGCTGATCGCCTACCTCAACGAGCGGGGCGTGACGTTTATTTCGTGGGTGCCGACGGCGCTGTGCATCGTAACGCAGCTCAATACCTTTACGGAAATCCGCCCAACCACGCTGCGGCGCGTGTTCTTCATCGGCGAGGTCTTCCCGCGCAAGCAGCTGGACAACTGGCGCAGGGCGCTGCCGGAGCTGGAGTATGTGAATCTCTACGGCTCGTCCGAGCTTGCGGGCGCCTGCTGCTATTACCCGGTGACGGACACGCTGCCCGAGGGCGCGCCGCTGCCGATCGGCAGACCCTTCGGAAACTGCAAGATTCTCCTGATGGACGGCGGCGAGCCGGTAACGCAGCCGGGCAGGATCGGCGAAATTTATGTAGCCACCCCGGCGCTTGCGCTGTGCTACTACCATGATGCCGAGAAAACGAAGGCGGCCTTCTTCGACCTGACCTTCCCCGACGGCGTGACGCGCCGCACCTTCCGCACCGGCGATATGGCAAGCTATGATGAAAACGGCGATCTGGTTTTCGCTGCGCGGCGGGATTACCAGATCAAGCATATGGGCCGCCGCATTGAGCTGGGCGAGATCGAGGCGGTCGCCGACACGCTGCCGGAGCTGCGCCGCTGCTGCTGCCTGTACCACGCGGAGAAAAAGCGCATCACGCTTTTCTGCGAGCTGACCGACGGCTGTGACTGGGACGGGCGGCATGTCCGCTCGGCGCTCAAGGGCCTGCTGTCGGACTACATGTTGCCCGCGCGGGTGACGGTGATGGAGCATCTACCCGTCAATGCCAACGGAAAAATCGACCGGCAGGCGCTCACCGCCCTGCTGTAACACGGAAAGGAAGATAACAATGGACGAATTGATGGAGATTCTGGAAGAAATTGACCCCGATATCGACTATGAAACGGAAACCAACCTGATCGACGGCAAGGTGCTCGACAGCTTCAGCATCGTCTCGCTGGTCGCGCAGATTGCGGAGACCTTTGACATTGAGATCAGCCCGAAATACCTCGTGCCCGAGAACTTCAATAGTGCGCAGGCTATGTGGAAGATGATTCAGACGATTCAGGAAGGGGACTGATATGTCGCTGACCTCTGCCCGCTTTCTTGCCTTTGCCGCCCTTCTGCTGATCGTCTACTACGCGGTGCCGAAGCGGCAGCGTTGGTGGGTGCTGCTGGCGTCCAGCCTGTTTTTCTACTGCATGGCGGGCCTGCGGAGCGCGGTCTATATCCTGATTACCGCAACGTCGACCTACTTTGCGGCCCGCTGGATGGAGCGGCTTTCCCGACAGCTGAAGCAGCGCCTCAAGGAGGAGCCTGCTCCGACCAAGGAGGAAAAGACCGCGTGGAAGGCGCGTACCGCTAAGCAGCGCCGCCGGATTCTCGTCGGCACGTTGCTGCTGAATTTTGGCATCCTATGCGCGTTCAAGTACGCGGCCTTCGCACTGGAGCAAGTCAACGCGGTGGTGCGCCTGCTCGGCGGCAGTGCGGAGCTTGGGACGCTGCGCTTTCTCATCCCGCTCGGCATTTCCTTCTATACCTTCCAGACGATGGGCTATCTCATCGATGTCTACTGGAAGAAGGTCGAGGCGCAGAAGAACTACGCGAAGCTGCTGCTGTTTGTCTCCTTCTTTCCGCAGATTACGCAGGGACCGATCAGCGACTATGCCCAGCTTTCTGAGCAGCTTTTCACGCCGCACGCCTACAGCTACGAAAGCTTCCGCGACGGCGCGATCCGCATGATCTGGGGCTTTGCGAAGAAGCTGGTGCTGGCCGATTTGCTCGCGCCGTGTGTTGCCGATGTGTTTGCAAACTACGCAAGCTACGCGGGAATCACCGTGCTTCTCGGCGCGTTTTGCTACAGCGTGCAGATTTATGCGGACTTTTCCGGTTATATGGACATCGTCTGCGGTCTGTGCCAGATGCTGGGCATCCGGCTGACGGAAAACTTCGACCGCCCGTATTTTTCCAAGTCGATTGCGGAGTACTGGCGGCGCTGGCATATCAGCCTCGGCGCATGGTTTAAAACGTACATTTATTACCCCATCGCAGTTGCAAAGTGGAATCAGCGGCTCGGAAAGCGTGCGCAGAAGCGCTTCGGCAAGCATTTCGGCCGGTCGCTTCCGGCCTCCCTCGCGCTGGTCGCGGTGTGGATCACCACCGGCCTGTGGCACGGCGCGAGCTGGGGCTACATTGCGTGGGGCGCGGTGAACGGCCTGTTCATCATTTTCTCCCTGTGGATGGAGCCGGTTTACGCGGCCGCGCGGCAAAGGCTGCATATCAACGAGGGGCGCTGGCTCTGGCGGGTGTTCCAGACGCTGCGTACCTTCTTCCTTGTAACATTGATCAAGGTGCTGCCGGAGGTTGGCGGCCTGCGGCGCGGCCTAGGTCTTTGGAAGCGAATCTTTACTGATTTTACCATTCCGCGGTCCTTCTCCGGCCTGCTGCCGTTTGTCAATCGGGAGGACTTCGTTGTGATTTGCCTCTTTACCGCAGCGCTATTTGTCACCAGCATAATTCAGCGCCGTCAGCCGATCCGCCAGTGGTTTGCAAAATGGCCGAAGCTGCTGCAGCTGTTGCTGCTGGCGGCCCTGATCCTTGCCGCGCTGTATTACGGCAGCAGTGGCTCCGGAGGAGGATTCTTATATGCACAGTTTTAAGAAAACGCTCCTCGCCGTTCTGGCGCTGCTGCTGTGTGTCTGTGTGCTCTTCGCGGGCTATACCGCGCCGTATTTCTACGGGACGGCCTACTATTATCAGGACGCTGCCGTGCGCAGTGCGCTCAGCGGGGAGCTGAATCTGCTGATTTGCGGCTCCTCCCATGCGTTTCGCGGGATTGACCCCACGCGCATTGACGCGGCATTGGGGACGAACAGCTATAATCTCGCCTGCTCTATGCAGACCATGAAGGGACGCTATTTCCTCCTGCGCGAGGAGCTGGAGCGCAACCCCGTGCAGACGGTTATTCTGGAGGTGTCCTATAACGCGCTGACACGCAATCGCGAATGGGAGGGGCCGGAGGGCGATCTCTATGAGCTTGGCCGCTTCACCAGCCCATTCGACCGCTGGCGCTATTTCTTCTTTACTGCCGCGCCCTCGGAGTACCCGCAGTTTTTCCATGACACCCTGAGCCGCAGCACAACGGCGTGGAAGAAGCTGATCAAGGGGGAGATGGGGCTGCAATCCGTCCGTGGCTATCTCGGACTGGATCCGGTGGATCTGTCAAAGGCGCAGGACGCGCCGGAGCCGCTGGTGATACCGGAAGAAAAGAATGCGGAATGCGCCCTTTATTTCGAAAAATGTCTCGCGCTGTGCGCGGAAAACGATGTGCGTGTTATTCTGGTTACAACACCAATGCCGGAGCGCACCGTGCTTACGGCCGCAGGGCTGGACCGTGCCCGCAGCTGGTTTGCAGACTACGCCGCACAGTACGGCTGCGAGTTTTATGATTTCAACCTGAGCAAAACCCGCAGAACGGACTATCCCGATTCGACGGCATTTTTTGATAATACCCATCTGAGTCGCTATGGTGCGCAGACCTTTACGGACGCGCTATGCGCCGTCCTGCAGCGGCAGGCGCAGAGTGAGGACGTGTCAGCGCTGTTTTATGAGAGCTATGATGCGCTGGAAAAGGAGCTTCGGCTGGTACCGCTTCAGGCAGACGCGGAGGGATAAGACATGAGAATTTTGGTCATTGACGCGCAGGGCGGCGGCATCGGCAAGCAGCTGGTCGCCGCGATCTGCGAGCGCTTTCCGGCGGCGGAGCTGACCGCCGTCGGCACAAACTCCGTTGCGACCGTCGCGATGAAGAAGGCCGGCGCGGCCTCCGCCGCCACCGGCGAAAACGCCGTCGTGGTCAACGCGCGGAAGGCGGACGTGATCATCGGCCCCATCGGCATCGTCATTGCCGACGCGCTCCTCGGCGAAATTACGCCGAAGATGGCGCAGGCCGTCGCGCAGAGCCACGCCAAGCGCATCCTGATTCCGGTCAACCACTGTGACAATATCGTCGCCGGTGTAGGCAGCCTGAGCCGCAGCCAGCTGGTGCTCGACGCGCTGGCCGAGCTGGAAAAGCTCGCCTGATACGGATTCTTGATTAAAATATTTCATCAAGAATCCCGTGTGCTACGCACACTCGCATCGTGCGAATGCACGCTGCGCCGTCTCATGCAGAATCTGACGCGC
>CAKUNB010000054.1 GCA_934668285.1 uncultured Oscillospiraceae bacterium
ATTATTATACCATAAATAATGGAAAAAGCCCAGCATTGCTGAGCTTTTTCGACACGCTGAGGAGACACCGTCGTGTCTCCTTTTTGCATTACCGAGCGGCAGAAAAGAAGAATTGACCGCCGCGGCGGCGGGGGTATAATAAGGAAAAAACCAGTGGAGGGAAAAATGGAAGAAATTCGGGTCGATCTGCGCACTGCGCCGCACAGCGCCGACCGGCAGCGCTCGGCGCAGCCACCGTGGTCACAAAGGACGTGCCGGACTACGCCGGAGCCGTAGGCAACCCCGCCCGCGTCATAAAAATGCTGGATAAGGAACGATTCGAACAGAGCGAGGCGTGAAGCTTATGCTATTGCGGACAGAAACAGCGCGTTCAGCTCGGCCCAGCTGCTGGCTTTTTCTTCGGGCAGGGAGGGGATGGCTTCTTTTATTGCGCTGAGCTGCTGCTCTAAGAAGTCGTTGATCGTATCAACTCTCGGAATTTCCTTTCTTTCGGGCGCTTCCGTTTTCAGCTGAAGCAGGCGGCGCACCTCGTTCGAGAGCACCGAGGGCAGCTCGGCCTCGGCGAGGGTTTGAAATTTCATAGGGGGCGGCGCGTGCCGGTTCAGAACCCAGCGGCAGGCCAGCACCGGCCGCAGCACATAAAAATATTTTTTCGCATTGACGGTATCTCCTGTCAGAAACTCGCGGTAGTTCCGCTCGGCCATGCTCAGATAATGGTACAGAATCTTCTTCTGCGAGAAGCAGGTCATCATAACCTCCCGAAGCCGGTCGGCAAACGGGGTTTCCATGTACACAATCGGGGAGGCCAACCACTCAAACAGCGTGGGGTTCGGACCGGTAGAGCAGGCGAAGCGTCTTTTGCAGATCCCAGCCGTTGATGTCGAAGACCTCGTCGATCGGAAGCTCGATCACATCGCGCATGTCCTCCAGTCGCAGATAGTCGTCCCTTGCCCGCACATAGAGAAAGCGAACGTCATAGTCGCTGTCCGGCGAGGCAATGCCCCAAGCCCGACTCCCCGACTCGACCGCGAGCAGAATTCTGACATTGTGCTCCCTTTCAATCGCCCGCAGCTTCTGCACGATCTGTTCCTTCATTCGAGCTTACCTCCGTCGCCGCCTCAAAGTGCGGTATTAGCTTTACGATACTACAAAACAGCTGCTCGCTCAACTGTGGGGAGCGGTTTTTGTAAAAAATTTTCCGCAAAATGCCGGATGGGGCGGGGGATTACTTGCGCGGCGTTTATTCTGTTTCCGACGGGAGGAAGGCCAGCGCAGTGGCGACGCTGCCGACGCGGTAGCCGGCGGAGGCGTGGACGATGTGGCGCGGGCGGTCGCAGAGCACCAGCAGCGGTAGGCTGTCCGGCGCAACGTAGGCGCTTCGCGCAGCTGGCTCGGCGGAGTCGGCGGTCAGCCAGACCTCGGCCTCGGGAAAGGCCGCAAGCACGGCGCGGAGCTTTTCGTTTTGCAGCGCCTGCCGCGCGGGCAGGAGGACGACCATGCGCAGGCCGCGCATGCGGCTGCGGCTGGCCAGCAGCTCGTTCAGAAGGTGCTCCGTCGGCTCGCTGCCCGCGTCCGGCCACAGCAAAAGCGACGGCCCCTGCGTCAGTGCGGCGGCGGAGGCCTCCCGTCCGTCCGGTGCCTCCGCCTGAAAGTCGGCCAGCGTGAAATCCACGGCCAGCTCCGAAAACGCGACCGGCTGCTTTTGCAGGCGGACGCTTTCCGTCTGCCCTGCGTTGAGGCAAAGCTCGAGGTACAGTGTGTGCAGATCGCCGCTCGGCAGGCGGTTGTCGGTCAGAATGCGGTAGCGGCCGGGGCAGAGCGGGACGGTCATGCAGCCGTCTTGCCACGAAAGGCCGGACAGCGCCAACGGCTGCCAGCCGTCCGCGGTCAGCGCGGACAGCCCGAAGTCCGCCTCCGGCTCCCACACCTCGCCGGACGGCGCTTGCAGACGCAGCGCCGCCGAGGCCGTCTGCCCTACCTCCGGCGAGAGAAAGCACCCGTCGGCGAAATACTCCGCCGCGCCGCTGTGCGGGTCAAGCCGCGCCGCGATGTCCAGCGTCCGGCAGAGCGCAACAAACAGCAGCCGCTGCGACCGCAGGTCCGCGCAGCGCAGATGCAGCGCTCCGGCGGGCAGGGTGACAAGCTGGCGATATTCCGCCTCCGGCGCCTGCCGGATATTCTCCTGAATCCAGTCCCAGAGTTCCGGCGGGTGCTGCCGGAAGCACTGCTTCTGTTCTTCTGAAAAGTAATTTAACAGCTCTGCACGGCAGCGGGCCAGCGGCTCTGTGCCGATGCGGGGGCATAAAATGTAACGCGTTGTAAATTCGTTCTGCGGCGGGCCGTCCGGCGCGGTTGCCAGCGCCTCGCGCAGCACCTCCGGCCGGACGTCGCGCAGATCCTTCTCCGAAAGCGTCCGCAAAAGCGCGAGCTTCTGCGTCGGAGCAAACGAAGGCTCCGCCAGAAAGTCCGCCAGCGCCTCAAAATTCCCGCAGGCCGCGTGCAAAAGCGATTCTATTTCCGCGCCGTAACCAAACTGCGCACGCAGTTGCTGCACTCGGGTCGCATCGTAGGCCGCCTCCGTCCGGAGGCGGCGTTTTTCGTTTGCCGCTGCCAGCGCCTGCGCAACGCGTTGCTTTTCTGCGGGGTCAGGCGGGGCTTGTGCGGGCAGCTGCTCCTTCGGCGCGTGGAGCGTGAGCGCCGTCCAAGCGCCGGACGGGGTTTGAGGTGCTGCAAGCGTCAGCTCCAACGTCTGCTGTGCAGCCGGGCAGAGCGCCTCGCAGCGCAGCGCGTTTTTCTGCGCCTGCACGATCAAATCGCCATAGCCGCAGACGAGCTGCGCTGCGCCGCTGGCGTCCGTCAGCACCTCCGCCGCAGGGAAAATCTGCGACGCGTTACCAATGCCGAACGTCACGACGGCACCGGCGGCGGGCCGCCCGTCCGGCTCGTGCACGCGCACCGTCAGCGTCCGCACGGGCGCATAGCGTGCCGTCTGGTTCAGAAACGTCACCGCGCCGTCCGTCGAGATGACTGCGTCGTCCGGCGCAGGCCGCCCGAAGCAGCGGCTGTGCACCAGCAGGGCGCGGCTGGCCGCGCCGGTGAACCAGCCGCGGTCCAGCACCGGCTCCGGCTCGCACGCGCCGAGATAGTGCCACGCACCGTTACAGAATGCCTCGACCCACGCGTGATTGTCGTCGCAGTGCGCCCAGCGGGGCGTGTAGACCTGCCGCGCCGGAATGCCGGCGGCCCGCAGCGCGTTGACCGCGAAGGTCGATTCTTCGCCGCAGCGGCCAAAGCCGGAGCGCCACGCGCCCAGCGCACTGATCGTCCGCTCGTCGGTCGCACGGTAGCAGACCTGCTCTGCGTTCCACTCGTTAACTGCTAAAATTGCCTTTTCCGTGGGAAGACCCTGAATTTTTCCCGCCAATTGTGCATACATCCTGCCGCGGCAGTCGCTCAGCTCCTCCTCGTTGACGCGCGGGTGGAGCACGTAATTGAGAAACAGCTGCTCCGGCAGCGCCCGAACGGACGGCAGCCGCTTCCGCAGGAACAGCGCATGCTCCGCGCAGGACTGAAAGAGTGAAAAATCATAATTCGCCCAGTCGCTGAGGGGGCTGGCGGCATAGCACCAGCGCGTTAAAAGCGCTGCGTCGGGCGCGAGCACGGAAAATTTTTCTTCCAGAGCTGCCCGTAACTCGTCGCAGACTGCCGTGTAACGGGCATCCAGCCGCGCCTGCATCCAGCGCAGCTCGGCCTCAGAAAGCCTCATGCGTCCGCTCCTGCGAGGCCGTGGACGAGTTCGGCGCAGGCGCGGAATTCGTCCTCGTCGGTTTGCCAGATCTCGTATTCGGACAACGACGGCAGGCCCATCGCCACGGTTTGCTTGCGGTAGCGCATGCCGCTGTCGAGCACTCCCTTACGGCCGGTCGTGTGGAAGACGGTGATGCCCGCACGGTCGTGGATTTCCTGAATGTTCGATTTTTTCACGCCGCAGCCCGCCATAATGTCGATGCGTCCGGCCGCTTGGGCGTGCAGCCGGCGCAGCAGCTCCGCGCCGGTCAGCGCGTCTCTCTGCTGGCCGGAGGTGAGGATGGTTTTGCAGCCGAGCTGAATCGCATCCTCCAAGGCCTGAAACGGGTCGCGCGTCATGTCGAACGCGCGGTGCAGCGTCACGTCCAGCCCACCAGCGCAGTCCATCATCCGGCGCATGCTTTCCGTATCCAGTTCGCCGTCCGGCGTCAACGCGCCGATCACGACGCCGTTTGCGCCGAGGTCGCGGAATGTCCGGATCTCCTCACACATCTGCTCTAATTCCTCTTTACTGTACAGAAAATCGCCGAAGCGCGGGCGAATCAGAACGTTGGCCTTCACCGGAATATCGCGCTGCACCTGCCGGAACAGGGCCGGAGACGGCGTCGTCCCGCCGATGACAAGGTGCGCGCACAGCTCCAAGCGATCCGCGCCGCCGCGCCACGCCGCCCTTGCGGAGGCGTAAGAGTCCACACAGGCTTCAATCAGGGGCGTTGTCATGTCGTTTCCTCCTTTGCTTCAAATAGCACCTGCGCCAGATGGTAGAGCGTGCTCACGGCGGTACCGGTCGCGCCGGGCACCTGATGCTGCCAGACGATGCCGGTGTTGTCCGCCGTTCCTGCAATGTCAAGATGCAGCCAAGGCCGCTCCGCCGTGAATTTTTTCAAAAACAGGCCCGCCGTAATCGCGCCGCAGCCGTCCTTGCTGGTGTTGCGGACGTCGGCGTAGTCGCTTTCGATGAGCGTCTCGTATTCCGGATCGTCCGGCATCCGCCAGAATTTCTCGCCGGAGCGCGCCGCCGCGCACGTCAGGCTGGCGTAAAAATCGTCGTCGCTGGCCATCACGCCGGTCGTCACGTAGCCGAGCATTGCCCAGATCGCGCCGGTCAGCGTCGCAATGTCCGTCAGATGGGTGCAGCCTTCCTTTTCCGCGCCCCACGCGAGAGCGTCGGCCAGAATCAGCCGCCCCTCGGCGTCGGCGTTCAGGATTTCGACGGTCTTGCCGGAAAAGGCGGTGATCACGTCGCCGGGCAGCATGCTGGCGTTCGAGATGCGGTTTTCGCAGATCGGCACGATCGCCGTCACATTGACGGCCGCGCCGTTTGCCGCCAGTGCGCGCACTGCCGCGGCTGCCGCCGCGCCGCCGGCCATGTCGCCCTTGATTCCGGCCATGGACGCGGCGGATTTCAGGCTGTAGCCGCCCGAATCGACCGTTACGCCCTTGCCGACGAGGCCGAGTCGCCGGTCGCTCTCCGGCGCGCCGGTGTAGCGCAGGACGGCCAGCATGGGCGCGTGGGCGCTGCTGTCGCCGACGGTCAGGAGCGCGCGCAGACCCAGCCGCTCCAGCGCCTGCCGGTCATAAAGCTCCGCCTCGACCGGCAGCCCCTGCGCCATTTCCGCCAGCCGCCGCGCAAAGACCTCTGGCGGGAGCAGATTGGACGGGCAGTTGACCAGATTGCGCGTCTCCATGATCGAGCGTGCAAGCTCCCAAGCCTGCTTCAGCTTCTGCGCATCCGCGCCGGGGAAGGAGCAGGCCAGCTCCGGCTCCCAGCGGCCGCTGAGAGCGAATTTCTTCTGATACGCGCCGCCGCAGACGCCCTCGACCGCCGCGAACAGGCCGTTGCGCCCCAGCTCCGCCGCGACGCTCGGGTCAAAGGCGCAGGCCGTGCAGTCCAGCTCCAGCGCCGTCTTGACCGCCTTGCCGTACAGCTCCTTGCAGGCCAGAATGTCCCTGCGCCCGCCGCGGCCCACCTGAATGGTATAACCGCCGTTGTCGTTGGTAAGATATCTTGTTTTCAAATATGTGTCGTCGGTAAAGACGACGTTTGCCTGTACTTCCATACGTCACAGACCTCTTTTCTATCGATATTCGATTTCCAGCACGGTGTCAATCGCATCCGGCAGGGGATAGGTGTACTGCGGCACCGTGCCGAAGGAGACGAAGGCCAGATGCTCATACGCGCTCGTGACCCAGCTCTCGCCGCGCACCACCTCGCCGCCGTCGGCAAGGCGGCGCACCGCGCCGATCCGCTCCGGCGCGAGGCCGGTCAGCGGCAGCGGGCCGAGCGGCGCCTCGAGCACGTGCGCATAGAGCTTGTCCGCGCCCTTGGTATACCAGCCCCAGTCCGGCTTGGGCAGCTCCGCGCTGCCGCAGCCGTAGATGCTCTCACCGTTACGCGCCATCCATGCGCCGATCTCGTCGAGCAGGCGGCAGCTCTGCGCGGGGAAGCGGCCCGTCGCGTCCGGCCCGACGTTCAGGATCATGTTGCCGCCCTTGCTGACGCACTCGACCAGCTTGCGGATCAGCATGGACGCTGGCTTGTAGTTCGTGTCGTAGGGTACGTAGCCCCAGTTGTTGTTCATCGTTGTGCAAAGCTCCCACGGCACGCGCTCGCCGCACACGTTGCGGATGCCCTCCGGCGGCAGGAGCTGCTCGGGGCTGACAAAATCGCCGCTGTAATACGCCGGATTTTCTGTGACGAGGCTGCCAAAGCTCTCACCGCTGGCCTCGAGCCGGTTGTCCACGATGACATCCGGCTGGTGGCGGCGCACCATCTGCATCAGCTCCGTGGCCCGCCACGCCTCGCCGCGCAGCTCGCCGTAGGCAAAGTCGAACCATAAAATATCAATCTTTCCGTAGTTTGTGACCAGCTCCTCGACTTGGCCGTGCAGGTAGCGAAGGTAGCGGTCGAAATCGATCTGCTCGTTTTCGTAGGCGGGATTGCCGCGCATCGGATGGTTGGGGTCGTTAAATTTCGGAAAATCCGGATGGTGCCAGTCGATCAGGGAGTAGTACAGCCCCACGCGCAGCCCCTCGGCACGCACCGCGTCCACAAACTCCCGCACCAGATCGCGCCCGCAGGGTGCGTTCGTGCTCTTGTAGTCCGTCAGCGCGGAATCGAACAGGCAGAAGCCGTCGTGATGCTTCGCCGTCAGCACGACGTACTGCATTCCGGCCCGCTTTGCCCGCCGCGCCCAATCGCGAGGGTCGTAGGCCTTCGCGGTGAACTCCCGCATGTAGCGCTCATACTGCTCTGCCGGCATCCGCGCCCCGCTCATGTACCATTCGCCGCGCCCGGGGATCGCGTAAAGCCCCCAGTGCAGGAACATCCCGAAGCGGGCCCTCTGAAACCACTGCACCCGCTGTTCTCTCTCCGTCATAACCGCCGCTCCTTCCGCCGCGCTTTTTCTGCTATTATACCAGCACCGCCGCCGAAAAAGCAAGCAGGCGCTTCCTGTTTTCCCAATTTAATCGATGGCGCCCGCACAAAAGCCCGATTCTGTCATTGCGAGGAGCGAAGCGACGCGGCAATCTCGTGCAGAAGGTTCCGTATTCGCCATAATCTGCCGTAATATTAAAACAATTCCGCGAGATTACCACGGCTGCAAAGCGGCCTCGCAATGACAAAATCGGACTTCTTCGACAGTCTGAAAAGCCGCAGACCGGAAGGCCTGCGGCTTTTGGATTATTCGAATTTCTCGGGGAACATTTTGCGGAAGCTGTCCTCAAAGGGCGGGCGGGCGATGCCGCGCTCGGTGACGATACCGGCAAGCAGCGTGTGGTCGGTCACGTCGAAGGCGGGGTTATAGCACTTGACCTCGGGCAGGGCCATGGGCTTTTCGTAGAACAGCTCCTTGATCTCCTCCGGCTTGCGCTCCTCGATGGGAATGTGGTCGCCGTCGGGGCAGGCGAAGTCGATCGTCGTGGACGGGCCGAGGGAGTAGACGGGGATGCCGTAGTACTTGGCCAGCACGGCGAGGCCGGACGAGCCGATCTTGTTGGCTACGTCGCCGTTGCGGGCGATGCGGTCGCAGCCGAAGAATACGGCCTGCACCTTGCCCTGCTTCATGACGATGGAGGCCATGTTGTCGCAAATCAGCGTGCAGTCCACGCCCGCCTTGGTCAGCTCGTAGCTGGTCAGGCGCGCGCCCTGCAGCAGCGGACGGGTTTCATCGACCCAGACGTGGATGTTCATGCCCTGCTCCTTGGCAAGGAAGAACGGGCCTTGCGCCGTGCCGTAGCGCGAGGTGGCGAGGGGGCCGGCGTTGCAGTGCGTGATGACGCCGTCGCCGTCCTTCAAAACGGACAGGCCGTACTGCGAGATCTTCAGGCACATGGCCATGTCCTCCTCGTGGATGGCCTTGGCCTCGGCCATGAGGGCGGCCAGCAGCGCGGGGCGGTCGTCGAACTTGTGCGCCTGCACCACGCCGTCCATCCGGCGCAGCATGCACGCAAGGTTCACCGCCGTCGGGCGGGAGGAATTGAGGTACTCGGACAGGCGGGTGTATTCGGCATAGAAGCCGTCGAAGTCCGGTGCGGCGATGCGCTTGGCCAGCACGGCCATGCTGTAGCCCGCGAAAATGCCGATGGCGGGTGCGCCGCGCACCTGCAGCTTATAAATCGCCTCCCACATCTGATCGGCTTCGGTCAGGGTGAGATATTTGGTTTCGTTGGGGATGAGGGTCTGGTCGAGAATGACGACGCTGTTTTCGTCGTCGCCGAGGCGGACGTTGACCGCATGGGTCACGGCCTGCATACTCATAGCACTGCCTCCATTGCTTCGATGCTTGCGCGGACGAGCTTGCGGAAGTACGGCGCGACACGGTTGGCGGTGTCAAAGACCTCCTGGTGGCTCAGCGGGGTCGGGGAAATGCCGGCGGCGAGGTTCGTGATGCAGGAAATGCCGCAGACCTTCATGCCCGCATGATGACCGGCGGTCGCCTCGCAGGCGGTGGACATACCCACGCTGTCCGCGCCGAGAAGGCCGAGCATTTTGATCTCGGCGGGCGTTTCGTACGTCGGGCCGGTGAGCTGGCAGTACACACCCTCCTGTACGCCGATATCGAGATTGGCGGCGGTGGAGCGGATGACATTACACAGTTCGGGATTGTAGACGTGCGTCATGTCGGGGAAGCGCGGGCCAAGCTCCTCCATGTTCGCGCCGAGCAGCGGGTTCGGGAAGAAACACATGATCTGGTCGCGGATGATCATGAAGTCGCCGACGTTGAAATTTTTATTGATGCCGCCTGCGGCGTTGGTCAGGAACAGCACCTTCGCGCCCATCAGGCGCATCAGGCGGGTGGGAAGCAGGACGTCCTCGATGGAGTAGCCCTCGTAATAGTGCACGCGGCCCTGCATGATGACGACCTTGACATTGCCGAAGGTGCCGAAGACAAAGCGGCCCTTATGACCGGCGACGGTGGAGACGGGGAAGCCCTCGATGTCGTGGTAGTCGATGGTCGCGACGGCGTCGATCTCGTCGGCCAGCGCGCCGAGGCCGGAGCCGAGGATCAGCGCCACATCGGGGACAAAGTCGGTTTTTTCGCGAACGCAGGCGAGACATTTTTGCAGCTTTTCATAAGCGGTCATGCTGGTTCCTCCTGTAAATGTTATGTTATGTAAAATCTTGCGATAGGGGTTACGGAGTTGCTGGCAGTATCGAAAAACGTTCGTAGGGGGGGCTACCCCCAGCCCGCCGGTGCAGGCGCTATCGTTTCTGCGTCCGGAATTCGCGGCGGGATGAGGGTATCCCGCCCTACGCAGAGGGGTTATTTTTGATGGGACAGAATGTCCAGCGCGTGTTGGAAGTCTGGGGGGAGGGGGCAGGTGAGGGTCAGCGCTTCGCCGGTTCTTGGGTGGAGGAAGGTGAGGGCGCGGGCGTGGAGGCATTGGCTGGTGAGGCCAAGCTCCGGCTTTTTCACGCCGTAGAGCGGATCGCCCGCGATGGGGTGGCCGATGTAGGCCATGTGGACGCGAATCTGGTGCGTGCGGCCGGTTTCCAGGCGGCAGCGCAGGTGCGTATATGCGCCGTAACGCGCGATGACCTCCCAGTGGGTCACGGCGGGGCGGCTGTTTTTCTCCGTGACGGCCATGCGCTTGCGGTCGGCCGGATGGCGGCCGATGGGCGCGTTGACCGTGCCGCTGTCCTCGCGGAAGCCGCCGCGCACGATGCACTCATAGGTGCGGCGCAGCGTGTGGTCCTGCAATTGCGCGGAGAGGTGCTGATGTGCGAAGTCGTTTTTTGCGACGATCAGAAGGCCGCTCGTGTCCATGTCGATGCGGTGGACGATGCCGGGGCGCTGCTCGCCGTTGATGCCGGAGAGGCTGTTGCCGCAGTGGTGCAGCAGGGCGTTGACGAGCGTGCCGTCCTCGTGGCCGGCGGCGGGATGCACCACC